>NZ_PSWB01000027.1:0-48344 GCF_002931865.1 Rathayibacter sp. AY1C7
CTACGCCAACAAGGCCGTCGCCGTGCTCCTCATCGTCATCGGCGTCCTCGTCATCACCGGGCTCTGGAACTCCGTGTCGCTGTGGATCGTGGACAACTCAAGCTGGTTCCCCACCCTCTGACCCTCGGGCGGGATCGCCACGCAGCAACGTATGAAGCAAGGCGCCGGCCCCTCCGGTGAGTACACGGCGAACACGCGACCACCTGTTTCAGGGTCTGATTTGTCGCGCACTGCGCGCATTCGCCCTTTGCAAGAAGAGCACCACTATGCAAAAAGACGACGGGGTGCCAATGATTAGCAAGAATGGTATTATCAGAAACCCAAAAGCGCTGGCAAGGGTTGCGGGAATTAAACAGACCCCAAATGCAACTAACGAAATAAGCCAAGCGTTTCTCGTGATACTCAGTGGTTGATGAGAACCCCCATTAGTGCTGCCACTAATAGACCTCGATATCTTCGCGGTCAAGGGCGACAGCGCGAGAAGAACTACAGCAACTAAAGCAAACGGCCACGCGTATTCAAAAACTGCATCTGCCAGCGTGTATTGCACTCCCGAGGCCGCTTCACGCATCGGTCCAGCAATCATAAGAGCAGATACCGTGTAAGAAACCCCTACAAGCAGGGCTATCCACGCGTGCGCAAGAAAACTTGCTCCTATTGTTGCCGAAGCGGAAAGGTCACTTGGTCGACTCGAAGGCACGAGTTGAACCTAGCCGAACCTATGACCGGCGACGGCGAGAGTTGTCCGGGCCTGCGTCGCGCGCGTTCGTCCTCAGACGCGCACTCGGGCTCGGTCCGCTACGGGCGACGGAGACCCCCGATCGGCGCCCTCAGCCGGCCGCCGCCATCCGCTGAACGATCCCCTACCGGACGCATGGTTGACGGTCCCATGGAGGGCGGCCGCCTCCACTAGACCTCTTTATCCGACTGGGGTAGCTACCCTCGAGCCCATGACCGACCAGCAGAACGATGCACGGTTGCGCGCGAGGCGGATCGCCGGTGCGACGGCGATTGTTCTCACCGTTGTCGCCGCGCTTCTCGTTCAGGCCGGCGCGAGCTTGCTGACCCTCGCCTCACCAGCCATGACGGACTGCCGGCCGCGCGAGATCCCGCTGAGCGCAGCAGCCTGGTACCTCGGCGCCCTGCTCGTTATCGGAGGATCCGTCTATGCGGCGGCGAAGACCGCGCGTGCGCTCACGTCGACCGCGCTCCCCTACGCCCTCCTCCTCACAGCGATCCTCGGAATCGTGACGTTCTCGGGACTAGCGATCCTCATCGCCGGGCTGATGGGCTTCGCGGAGATGGATGACCCTGGACCGCCTCCGACAGGCGGACCCGTCCTGCTCCTCATCGCCGCACTCAGCACACCTGCCTGGGCGCTCGGCGCATCCAGCATCCTCATGCTGTCCAAGAGACGCAGAGTGCCGTCTCGTCCGGCGGCGTCGCTCATCGCGTTCGCTGCCATCACTGCGACGAGCGTTGGTCTCCAGCTCGTCAGGTTCACCCTGACCTGCTGACGGTGATCACAGAGGTCCTCTACGAAAGGGGCAACGACGGTACCGCCACACGGCACCGATCATCGGCACCGCGGGACTCGAGAAGTTCCTGCTCAGCGACCCCCTTACGGGACGCCAGAAGCGATGGAAGCACGGCGGAGCGCGCGACGGCGTGGCGATGCGCTCGCTACGCTCACGGGATGTTCGGCCTCTCGCGTTGGCGCCCGCGAGCTGACGCGCGCCGTTCGCGCCGCGCTCGGTTCCGCTCCCTGCTCGCTGAGGCCTGTTGCGCGTGCTCTCACCCGTGGGTGGAGCACGTCGCGGATGCCGGACCGGCCGGCGGTCACGTCTGCTCGGAATGCGTCTACGAGCTCGAGCACGGGTTCAGCCACGGGCCGACCTGTCACCGACCGGTTCCGATCGACGTGTCGAGTCGCGCTGACGCCGCCGCCGCGACAGCAGCGCGGGGCGGCAGCGAGCGACTGGTCGGAGGAGGTCGGATGCGAGACGATGCAGAAGACCGTGATGACCCTTCGATCCCGACCCTGCGCGAAACGACAGCCGCTCTCTTCTTCGGGCTGGTCCAGCCCCGAGACGTGATCGCTCTGGCAGCGAATCTCGTCGCAGCAGGGAGTGACAGCGAGTCCCTTGTCGCTCTCGCGTCCCTCTACTCCAGCGCCACTCCCGCCGACGTCTTCGACCTCAGCTCGGCGGCACTCATCGAAGCGGGCGCGCGGCCATTGGATCGGGACGGTGAGGAGATCCCGCTTCTCGCGCTGCGCGTCGCATGCCGTCGTTTCCTCACCGGCGACTGGGATCTCCGCTCCTTCTCATCCTGGGTGCACGACCGGATCGGTCACGACGGACCGGCAGCTGCGCAGCCGCTTGTCGAGGTCGATGACGAGCTCGACGCGCGAGGCATCGGAGCCTGCGAGCGATACCGCCAGAAGGTCGCTCGACTCGCCGCCGCCTTCCTCGCTGACACAGAAGGGCCGGCGAGCGAGAACCCCAAACGAATCCGTCCGGTGCACGATCGGCTATCGAGACTGAAACTCCTACCGCCTTGGTACGCGACTGGTTCCCCCGCATCGACCGCGACGCCTGCTGACATGATCGTGGTCATGCCCTCAATTCGTTCGGCAAAGTTTCGGGCAGAGTCGTCGGTGGACGCTGTGCTCCTGCGGGTACTCGCCGGGCACGAGTCGAAATCGGTGCGCATCGCTGTTGCCGAGAACGCCGCTGCGGATGACCTGACGATCGGGCGTCTCCTCGCTGATGACGTCGACGCCGTGCGCCTCGCCGCCGCCACCAGCCTTCGTGAACGCCCGCAACTCCACGAGATCGCGGCGAAATCAACGGACAAGTGGGTCCGTGCGATCCTTGCCCACCTGTACGCGGACGACGACCAAAGGTCGCTCGCCCTTGCGATACAGAGAACACTCGCGGCGGATCCCTTCGGGGAGACTCGTGGCCGGACGGCTCAGACCACCGACGACTTGGAGATCTTCGAGTCGCTTCTCACCGACCCGTCACCGGTTGTCCGCGGCATGTGCGCGCGCAACCCCCGCATCTCCCTGACACAGATGGAGCGTCTCATCACCGACCGCGATCGCGCCGTCCGCGCCGGAGCCGCAGAGGGCGGACTCCAGTACCCCAATGACGAGCAGTTGCTCCGGCTGGCGCGCGACCGGTCGGTCGAGGTGCGCTGGGCAGTACTATTCCGCGCCGACCGACCCAGACGAGCAATCGAACTCATCGCAGAGGACAGCGACGAGATGAACCGACACCACGCGCGGATCGCCCTCCACGACGAACACGACATCATCGCGCCAGCGGTGACGCACCGTGCACGCGCAGAACGTCGACGGGCACAGCTTGTTCGCTCATTCGGTGAGTGAACGGCGGGGAGTGAAGCGCGCCTTGTACGGCACGCGGTCTCGTTAGCCGATCCCCATATGGGACGGAGCTGAGCGGGTAGCGTCACCGGCATGACCTCGGGTTCGCGTAACCGCATTCGAGTTGCTGCCGCACTCACAACCGGAGCGGCGCTGCTCACCGCCGCCGGCTGCGCGCCGGCGGTGCAGACGTCGGGATGCCCGGGCTGGGCGTATTTTGGATCCGCGGAAGCCCGCTACGAGGTCGCCGAAGCGGTCATCACGACCGCCTCCCCTCGCGCCTCGGGAACTCAGAGCGTCTTCAGCGTCGCAGCATCCGCATACATGGTCACCGTGGATGAGACAGAGAAGGGACCGTTCATTGCAGGAGAGACAATCCGCGTCGTGTCGATGCCTGATGCGTGCAGCGGCACCGACCTCTACCCGGACGGAGACCCGATGGACACCGACCAGCCCCTCCGCCTGTACCTCAGTTCCGGGAACGGATTCTGGGCGACGCTGACTCCGCTCGAGGGCGCTGAACCGATCGAGGAATAGCCCGCCAGTCGATCCTCTTACGGGACGTAACGCCTTCCGTGGGATGGCTCAGTCGGCAGATGCCGCGAGTGCCGGCGCTGCCAGGCCGAGTCCTTCGCAGAAGGGGCCAGTGGGCTGGCCCGCTCTGTTCGGGAAGACGCCGAGCCTGGTGTCCGCGAGGACGCAGACCGTCGGGTTAGGTACGTTGATGGGTCCGCTTCCCGGGTAGGGCTCGTCGGGGACGGCGCTCCAGCTCGCTTCGCATCGTTCGAGGGCGGCGGCGACCCGCTCGGACAGTGGAAGCAGCTCGAATGCGTTGCGGTCGTCGTCCACGAGGATGCTCGTGGTGTGGTCAGCGCGGACGTCGGCGACGGAGTAGCAGTCGAAGCTCGTGTTTGCTTCGTCGTTGCTGGCCTGCGTTACGGTGATCGCGGCGGCGCTGGTGCCGATCGCGACGACGGCCGCGAGGCCGAGCCCGACGAGGCGGCGGCGCTTGGTGGAGCGGTGGCGGGCAGCGATGTCGGTGAGGATGGTGGCGCGCATCCTGGTGAGCTGTTCCGTGGTGGGGCCGAGGTCGTGGGTCATCAGTTCTCCCTTTCGAAGGGGCGCAGGGTGGTGCGGAGCGTGATCCGCAGCCGGCTGAGCCGGTTGCGGATGGCGCCGTGGGTGGAGCCGAGTGCTTTCGCGGCGTCGGCGTAGCTGCTGCCCTGTTCGATGCACAGGTAGTACAACGCTTGATCGGTCTCGGAGAGCTCGGAGACGGCTTCCTCGATCGCCGCGGCGAGCTGGCGTCTCGTGACTTCCTCGTCAGGGGTGCCACGTCGATCCGGGTGCAGCGACAGGTCCGCGTCCTCGGTGCGGTTCCGTGCACGGGTCTTGGTTCGGAGGAGGTTCAGCGCGGTGAACCGGGCGGTGGTGAGCAGCCACGGGAGGGCGGACGCGTCCACGATCGCGACGTCGTTGATCCGCGTCCACGTGGTGAGGAACACGTCTTGCACGACGTCTTCGGCGTCGGTGGGCGTGCGGACGATGCTGAGGGCGTAGCGGTAGGTCGTCGCCGCGTGCCGGTCGTAGAGCCGGCCGAACGCAGCCCGGTCGCCTCGCCTCGCGCCGTCCATCAGGGCGGCGTCATCGGTGCGCGCCGCAGCGTCTCGCGCGAGTGCTGCTGCTTCCGGTGGCGTGCTCATGCCTAGTGGTGTCCGATCCGAGCCGATCGTCTCAGACGAGATCCGCTTTGCAACTCTCCGCTCGAGGATCCCCAAACGGGACTGGCTGACGTCTCCTCAACGCCCTGCCGGTTTCACGTCGAGTTGTATCACTTGAGTTTGATTTGGAACCAACTCGATCAAGCGGACACTTCTAGGCATGGGTGTGGAATGGGAGACGGATCGCGAGGTCTGGCGGCGCGCGACGGGGGCTGATCCGCGGGCATTCGCGCTGATCTTCGACCGGTATCACCTGCGCGTTCGGGCCTACTGCCGTCAACTGCTCGGGGAGTCCGTCGACGCGGAGGATGCCGCGGCCGTCGTGTTCCTTGAGGCGTGGCGTAAGCGCGCCGACGTCCGCTTCGTCAACGACTCGCTCGCCGCGTGGCTGCTCGTCGTCGCCCTGAACGTCACCCGGAACATCGGTCGCGGTCGACGCCGATACGAGCGGATGCTGCGCACTCTTCCACCTCCTGTCAACGCGCCCGATCCAGCAGTGACGGTGGCAGCCGCAGCGGCATCCGCCGAACGCAGCCGCACCATCAGAGCTGCACTGACGATGCTGCGGCCGGCGGATCAGCAGATCCTCGCGCTCTGCGTCATTGAGCAGCTCACCCTCGAGGAAGCAGCCGCCGTGCTGCGCATTCCGGTCGGGACGGTGAAGTCCCGACTGTCCCGCGCCCGAGGTCGCCTACGCGATGAGTTCACCCGCAGGCGGACACTTCCCCACACCTTCCGACCCGCGGAGTACTGACATGACAACACCAGAGCACGACCGCACCATCGCCCTCCGAACGGTGATCGCGCAGGCCGCAGAGAACGACCCAGGCAGCGGGCGCCACCGACGCCACCGGATCGCGATCGCCGCGATCCCCGCGGCAGTCATCCTCGCCGCGGTCTCGGGCGGACTCTTCTTCACCCAAGCGCCGGTGTCCGACACCATGACGGTCGCTTGCTTCGCGCGAGCAGAACGCAATGGGTCCGAGTTCCCCGGCACCACAGGAGCCCTCGCAACACCAGACGGAATACCCGGTAGCGGCGATCAGGTGCCGATCCCAGACGCGATCGCGTTCTGCTCCGACCTGTGGAGGCAGGGCGCACTTGACGTCGGCACGGCGAATGGCTCACCAGTCGACCTTCGACCAAGACAGATTCCTTCCGAACTGACCGTCTGCGTCATGCCCGACGGCATTGCAGCTGTCATTCCCGGTACCTCCGACGTCTGCGGGCAGCTCGGCCTCGCCAACCGCGTCAAGTGACTACCAGCGCACCCGATGAACCATCCCCTACCGGACGCCCGCTGGATAATCCTCCGATGAAATACCCGTGCGCCCTCTTCGGCACTGCTCTGGGAGGCGCCGAACTACAGCTAGGGAGAGACTTGAGGCATGTGGTTAGAGGGAATCGCGCTTGAGCGGCGGTTGCGCGAGCTGGACATCCCTGGGCCCGGCGATGAGCCGGTTGACTTCGACGGTCAGCGACTGGCGGCAAAGGTGGACGCCCTCGTCGCACTGCTCGATGAGAGCTTTCCCAGTGCTGTAACGGCGGATCGTCCCTGGGAATGGCAGGACTCCGCGACCTTCACGCACGTCACGGTCGACGGTGCAGCAAACCGCACTTCGGCGAACCTCGTCATCTGCATCAGCCGACACGGGGACCTTTGCTTCATTGCCCTCGAAGCCCAGGAAGCGTATACACGCGAGGAGTTCGATGCGCTGGTCGAACCAGAGGACTTGTCACCGATACTGGCAGCCCTCGACACCGTGAACTTCACAGTCACTGCCGAAGAAACGCTCTGGGCCCGATACGACGGACCGCGCGTGATGAGCAACTCGAGCTGGATCGAACGCTACTTCGGGTATCCGATTTGAGCGCGCCCGGCGAGCAGGTCCGCGCGCCGAAGCTGCGCTGACCGGTAACCCATCCCCGTACGGGACATGTCGAGCTACACCGCCCACTGCTTGGGTCCAACTCCACGCAGCTCATCAGGCGTGCCGGAAGAGCTAGGTTTTCCCACGACCAGAACTGCTGGCGGTGAGCGGGCGGCCGGCAACAGAATCGCCGCTTCGGGTTTCTCCTGTGGCGACGAGTGCGTTGTCCCTACGAGCAGAAGAGAAGTATAACCAATGGACGAACGATATATTCAACTAGTAGCAGGCATTATTTTCATTACCGCCGCAATATTGCTGACATGGAAAGGAAAGGCTTACGCGCGCTTCAACGCGAGGATGATACGGAGAATTTACGGGAACAGGGCGGAACGTGTCGCCAGGTCATCAACCCCGGCCACCGTATTATTTGTTTCTATAGCAATGCTTGTTCTCGGGATTTCTTTCTTAGTATCATCTATTGTTAAAATCAGCGCCTAGTCGAAGCGATGCTTAGACAGCAAATTCCGAACGACTCAACGGTGCGGATCCACCCCGACGACGCTGTACTGGACGATGCCACAGGAGACCGCTGGACGCAGCCCGGCAATACCCTGTCCTGCACCGACGCAGCCAGCGAGACCTCGCCAGAGATCACGATCCACCACTACAGGTGGGACGCCACCGCCCTCTTCACCGTAGCCGCCGCCCTCGCTCTCGCGGGAACCGTCGTCGCGCTCAGAGCCGAACGCAAGCAGGAGCTCATCACCGAGTCGCAGGAAGATCGAGCGAGGACATAGCGGAGAGCCCCTCTGCCGGTCAACGATCCCCTTACGGAACGGGGTGCGTTCGACGTCGCCTAGCTCGCTGGTGCCGTCCGTGACGAGCTCGTTCTCTGTGAGCAGTTCGCGGAGAGCTGTGCGGGCGCGTTGGTATCGTCCGCGGGCGGTGCTGGCGGAGAGGCCGAGGATGTTGCCGGCATCGATGACGGTGAATCCGTCCCAGAGCACGAGCTTGATGAGCTCCGCCTGGTCGGGAGCGATCGCGTCGAGCGCTCGTCGGACGTCGAGATGCTCCGCGGTGGGGTCCTCGAGTGGCATCGCCCGCAATGTCCCGGCGAATTTCATGGCCAGATCGGAGCGGCGGGCATTTCCCCGCTGAGCGTTGGCGAGGGTGCGGCGGGCGACGCCGAACAGCCACATTCGTGCTTGCTCGGGATCCGTTGGGATGGAGTCGACTTTGCGCCAAGCGACGAGGTAGGTGTCGCTGAGTAGATCCGCTGCATCCGCGACGGGCGAGACGCGTCGCTCGAAGTAGCTGAGCAGGTCGGAGGCGTTGGCGAGGTAGACGGCCTTCAAGACGGCGGTCCTCTTCGCCTTCACGGCGCCTGCTCCTCGGTAATGTTGCAGCCGCCAGCCGATTCAATGGACACGCCTTCGCCGTATCCGGCCTCTCTGAACTGCTCGATGATGCGGTCCGCGATCAGCCGGGTCACCGCGATCCCAGGATCCGCCGTGAAGCCACGGGTGTCTGCCTCTGTTTGCTCCTGCTCGATGACGGTACGTCTGGCTTCGGCGTCGACGCTCGCGATCGTCGGGTCCCAGTCGTGGGTACTGAGGAAGACGCGCGCTTCGCGCGCCTCACGCTCGACGTCTGCGCCCTGGCCGGCGGAGTAGTCCGGCTCGACGCGAATCGCGACCTGGCAGAGAACGTTGCCCTGCCCGTCTCCGAGGTCGAAGGAGCGCTGCACGGCTGCGTCGGGGGTGAAGCCTGCCCAGTCGAGGATCGCGGGGCCTGCCACCGCGCCCGTGATGCCTAGGCTCAGGCCGGCGACGCTCAGCGCGCCGACCAGCCACAGGTTGCGACGTCGCCGCGGACGACGGGTGCTGTCGCCGACCTCCTCGATCGTCAGGCGAGCAAGACGGTCCGCATCGCCGCGCAACGCGGGATACGACTGGCGGGTGGGTGGTGCGGCGCGGCGGATCAGGTCGTCGAGTGGGTCGGCCACGGGTGCTCCGTTTCGGGTGCTCATACCGAGTACATGTCCGGCACCAGCCCGAACGTAATGGGAGCCGTACGAAACGGCCCCATCCGCCCGGGTGGCAATCCCCTAACGGACACCACCCGGAGCAAGGCAGCGTGAATGAGCGACGACTCCTTGGCACGACCACGGACACAGGCTTGGATGAGCACATGCAGACGCTCATCCCTCTGTCAGGCCGCGAGCTGTGGACCACGACTCATGGCGCCGGCACCGATGAAGACACGACGATCGCGATCGATCGCGGACTGCACGTCGCGCGTTGCTCGGTCCGCACTATGGTGCGACCCGGGACTCGCGTCGGACCCCGCGGTCACGTACGCCATCAGGGGTGCAGGGTTGAGCCAAACTGGCTGAGTGTCAGCACTGCGCCATTGGGCGCCACTCCCCTTCGTCGCAGTCGCCATCGTCGCGACGGTGATCCTCACCGCTCTCCACCTGGTCGAGCTGTATGTGCTGACTACCCAGCAGCTCGCGCAGGACGGGACTGGGCAAAATTCCGCAGGAACAGTCGCGTTCTTCGCGGTCTACCTCATTCCGTCCGCCCTGATCGAAGGTGTGCTCATTGGGCTGGCCGCGTTCGCTGTCGCTCGGCTCCTGAAGCGCGGCCACCGAGTCTCGCAACGCGCGATCGCACCGCTCGTCGGCCTGGTCGCGGCGGTCGTCGCCCTCTGCCTGATGGTGGTGCCGTTGATCGGGTACGCCACAGGTGGGCTTCTCCAGCTGGGCGCCGGGATCGCGGCCCTCCTCTCGGGCGAAGCTGGAAGCGGACCGGCGAATCTGATCGCAGCCATCGCGCTCGCCCTCGTCCTCTAAGTCGGAGCCTTCACCCTGAGCGCACGCCGCCTCTTCAATACCGCTGCGGCCGGGGACCCTCACGCCCGCTGACATCTACAGCTCCTCGGATGATCCCGCTGGAAGATCCCCGGTTGGGACGACTGCGGATTATGCAGTCGGTGGAGATACTCCGTGACGCAGAGTATGTTTCGGGCATGGAAGAGATACGGGAGCCGCGGGTGTGGATCATGACGGTCCTGGCCAACGGACGAGCGCACGGCTACGGCATCGTGTCGGCGGTGCGCGAGCTCTCCGACGGCGCGATGACGATGAAGATCCCGACCCTCTACGCCGCCCTGGACCGTCTCGAGCGCCAGGGCCTTGTCGCCGCGGATGGTGACGAGGAGGTCAATGGGCGGCGGCGCCGATACTTCCGGCTGACCGACGCCGGTGCCGCTCGTCTCGCGGTCGACGCTGAACGCTTGGCGCAGCTCGAGCGCGCCGCGTCCAGCGCCGCACACCGCCTCGGCCGGATCGCGCCAGCATGAGCGGGTCCGGCCTCGACGGCTACCGGCGGGCGCTGCGCTGGTACCCGGCAGCATGGCGAGAAGCTAACGCTGAAAGCGTGGTCGGCGCTTTCCTTGACCGGGACGACGCGACCGGAGCAACCGGACCGACACCACGTGACCGGGCCGAGCTCGCCCGAGCCGGCATCCGCGAGACCCTGACCGCCACGAGTCGGCCCGGACGACGCGCAAGCAGCGCGATAGGCATCGCGTTTGTCCTCGCCGCCTGGTCCTACGGATCGGTTGTCATTGAGGTCGGCGGGCGGGTCATGACCCTCGCGAGCGGCGGCAACGTTGACGCGATGGGACGCAGCTACGGAGCCCCCGTCCTCCTCGCGGCGGCACTCGTCGCTCTGGCCTGGCTATGCACGGCTATCACCGCATCGCGGAGCGGCCGACCACTCCTCGCCGCCGTCATCGGACTCTGCGGTCTCGGAGCCGCATGGACCACCTTCCACCTGTCGTGGCCGAGCCTCGTCCCGCCGCTCGAGCTCGGATCACCCCTCCTCACGATGGGGGTACTCAGCGTCACGGCTCTAACGGCAGCAGTCCTCGCTACCGTCTCGGCAGTGCGCGCCGGACTCCTCCAGAAGCCTGCGTCTTGGATCATCGGCGTGGCCGCCGCAGTCCATGTCGCCGGCGCGGCGCTTCTTGCGGCGCTCGACCGCCCGCTCACCGTCCCGGAGGTCCTTCTCGTCGTCGTGTGCGCACTTCTGACGCCGGCATACCTCGCTGTCACCGGCGTCGGCTTCGTATTCCTGAGCACAGGCACCACTCGCCAGCAGCGAGCATCACGACAAAGCGCCCGCACTACTCCCTAAGCGGCGGGGTCGAGGCAACTGCTGTGTCCAGCGACCGGTGACCCATCCCCTTACGGAACACGACCGCGCTCTATTTCCGAGGCTCGGCTACCGACGTCGAAACGCTGCATACAGCGCGCCGGTGATGATCCGAACACCGATCCCAACGAGGACCCAGGTACGAGGATCCTCATGGACGCTGGTGCAGACGCCCGACGAGTTCACGTACTCCGCGCAGCTCCCCGACCGATCACCGGCAAGAAGGACCACCGCGACTAGAGCGACGAACGCAACCGCGAGCCACCACCACCGCACGCGACGCCGAACCAGTGCACCCATGACGAGACTGTACGACGGCAGCGCTTCGTCGCGGGGGCTGCCAGGTCTCGATCGTCGATCGATGTGATTGCCCGCCGCTCCCCCTCTCATCGGGGCCGACCGCCCCGATGCCAGCAGGCCAGAGGAGCGTCCGAGTGCCCCGGAGCGAGAGCGACCCGCTCAACCATCCCCATACGGAACGCTCCATCGACTCTCCCGTGGGTGCGAGACTCGGAAGAAGACCCATCGTTACAGTGCCAGCGCTCCTCTCCTTCGCAGCGCGGTACGTTGTGCTGACGAGGCACAGGGGGATGCGGTGGAATCGACAACGCGCCTGAGGTGGGTGACCGGAGCCGCAGTGATGGCGCTCACGACGACGCTCATGGCCGGGTGTTCCGGCCCCGACACCGAGGCCTACTCCGATTTCAAGCGGGCACAAGACGAGCGAGACGCTCTTCCCGACGTCGGCACTGTAGGAGACGGCTACGACCCCGCCTCGATCCGTTACGTCGGCTCAGCCGACGGATTGGACGTCTGGATCGGGTCGCAGATCACGACCGGAGGCCGGTGCGTGATCGTGGACGGAGAAGGCGACAACGAAGACGGAAGCGGCTGCGGGGATGAGTTGTCGCTGGGCGGAGCATGGGTCGTTCAGATACACACCGATGGCGCCGGTCCGGACGACGCTGATGGCCTCGACTGGACGAGCCTCGGTGAGAACGTCTCTATCCGCCGGTACTAACCACCCCGTTCCTCACGTCGACCGCGCGGACGAGCATGTGAGAACGACCCCTACCGGCCGTCCGGTCGACCATCCCTTAACGGGACGCTGATCAGTCAACCTTTCAACGATCTGATGACGTTCGCGGTTGTCAGTTCTCGAGGTCCTCTGCACAGATCTTCAAGGTCGTCTGCACAACTACCGGAGCCGTCTTTCGGAGCGTACGCCGACGTCGGCCAGCTGCGTCTAGGTGGTCTTCCGCCCGAGGACGCGGAGGCCGTCTGGTCGCACCTCACCCGTGGGCGAGACGTGGCGGTAGAGCGTCTGGCGGGAGATGCCGAGTTCTGTGCAGAGAGCCCCGATGTTCGTTTCCGGCTTGCCCATCGACGCCATTGCGAGTCGCACCTTGGCGGGCGTCATGGTGAACGGGCGCCCGCCGACCCGACCCCGTGCTCGAGCGGACGCGAGGCCCGCGATGGTTCGTTCGGAGATGAGCTCGCGCTCGAACTCGGCGAGGGCCGCGAAGATCCCGAAGACCAGCTTGCCGGCCGCGGTGGTCGTGTCGATCGCCGCCCCCTGACCCGTGAGCACTTTCAGCCCGATGCCGCGCGCGGTGAGGTCATGGACCGTGTTCACGAGGTGGTGAAGGTCGCGTCCGAGCCGGTCGAGCTTCCACACCACGAGCGTGTCGCCCTCGCGCAGTGCTTTCAGGCACGACAGCAGGCCCGGGCGATCATCCTTCCGGCCGGATGCGAGGTCGGAGTACAGCTGAGCATCCTCGACGCCGGCCGCGAGCAGCGCGTCGCGCTGCGGATCGGTGGTCTGCGTCCCGTCGGTCTTCGAGACGCGCATGTACCCGACGAGCACCGCTGACTCCTGTCACTTATACGGCCGAATACGTGACGTGATGCTGGCAGGATGGCGCGCCGAGTAAAGGTGTCACGTAACTGGTCACTCATTCTAGGTGTCGTGAACGGCTGGGATCACGTTCCGTGACGATGGGTAGTCGGGTACGCAGCCTGGGCGGCACGAGCCAGAGCGTCGTACGGTGGGCGCATGCACGCGCGACCTGACTTTGGCCGTGAAAGCCGACTTCGCTGGCGGGGTTCGCTCGCTCTTGCAGCCGTTGTGACCTCGCTCTGCGGTTGTGCCGCTGACGTTCCCGGCCCGTCACCAACCTCGCCGATGGTCGCGGCAGCGCGGCAAGACACGCGTCCGCTGTTTGACGAGGCGATGGCGGTGGAGGCCGTGCCGGGCGTGCGAGAGGTGGCACGGGCGACGGAGGACTGGTGCTTTGGCGAGGGAGGATCCGATCAGATCGGCGAGTCAGGGTCGGTGATCACGACGGTCTGCAGATTCGGCGGTGGAATCGTCTATGCGGTGGATGGCACCGATCAGCTCGCAGCGGCCGAAGCCGTCGACAGATTCCTCGCGACCAACGGAATACACGGCGCAGGAGGAAGAGTCGTTGATTCCCTGGTCGGCGTCGACTTACTGCAGAGCGGTGACATCTCCGGTGGTGGTGGTCGTGGTCTTCCCGGTGGAGGAGCCAACGAGACGGCTACCGTCCGGTGGACTCTCGTCGCCGCATCGAGACTTCAGGTCCATGACCTCCCGCTCCCTCAGGGCTTCAACCGCCAGTCCTACGAAGGGTCGATCACCGAGTCGACTCCCGCGGACGTCCGCGCAATGGATGCGTCCTTCGCCCTGACCGTCGCTTTCGGCTGGCGGTACTTCGCGGGCACCGGCAATGGATCCGTTTCCTCATCCTGACGGTAGTGGTGGTGCGCTCCGATCCGCGCTCTTTGAGCTTTCTACCTAGAACAAGTTTGTGCTAGCTTCCTCGCACAAGGCGAAGTCGTCGCCGCTGGTGTCCGCTGTGGAGGTCGCATGTCCCTGTTCATTCCTCGAGAGGTGTATCAACTCCTCTCGGCCGTCGCCGCTCCGGCGACCATCGGGCTCATCTGCTTCGTGCTGTCGTGGGCGTACCCGCGCCGGATTATCTCGCTGCCCGCCAGCGGACGTCGCGCGTCGACGCTGACGTGGGCGGGTGTAGCCGGCGCGCTCCTCGTGATCGTGGTGGCGGTCGTCGTCCACGTGAGCACGCCGGCGGATACCACCGGATTCGAGGGATGGTGGCGGCGGCCCGCTCACCTGCTCGTCGCAGCACTCGTCGTGACGGTGGCCATGCTCCTGGTGCGCCGCGAGCCTCTTCCTGCGCCTGGCGAGACAGCGGTCGCTCCTCAGCGTCGTTGGCACGAGTTCGCTTCTCGTCCGTTGCTGTGGATCGGAGCGGTCACCACCGCGCTGCTCGCACTCACCTCGATCTGGCAGACAGTGATCGCCACCACCGCACCAGAAGACGCCTTCTTCCTCGGCAACGTGCCCGAGCACACGACCCTGCCGATCTACATGCCCTTCAACGCGAACTACGGCTACATCGCCGGCGTCGGCTGGCCGAATTACCTCGCCACCCTGATCACCCTCGCCCTCGCCGTGGCCGCACTCGTCCTCGCGCTCCGCACGGACGCCAACCGGCCACTGCGCGCTCGATCGACCGCGACCAGCGTCCGCCCAGAACGTGAACTCACCGCCCGCCTCTTCACCCTGCTTCTGCTCGGCGGGCTGATCACAACGCTCGGCGCCGTCTGGATGCACGCAGGAGACATCGGAACGATCATCGTCGGAGTCGACGGACAGAGCACCGCAAGCGGAAACCTCGTCTACGTCGGCAGCGCCTACCGTGCCTTCGCGCAGCCCCTCCTCTACGCCGGATTCCTCGGCCAGGGCATCGGGGTCGCACTCCTACTCCGGGTCGCGACCGACACCCTCCGCTCCGCCGCCGCACTGCGGCGCGCACGCATGCCGCTCATCGAGACGCTCCCCTTTGACGGAGTGGCGCGGTGACCACACTGACGATCAAGACCGCGGAGGAAATCACCGAACGCTTCCGTGGAGCTATCCAGGCTGGACAGCTCGGTGACGGCGAACGCCTTCCGACCGTCCGCCAGACAGCCCGAGACTTCGGAGTCGCCCAAGCCACCGCCGCCAAGGCCTACAAGACCCTCGAACAAGACGGCCTCGTCGTCACCCGCACCGCAGCCGGCACCCGCGTCGCGCCAGGAGCATCACGCGCACCCCAACTCGTCGTAGAACACGCACGCGCCCTCGCGGACTCCGCAACTTCCGCCAACGTCTCCCTAGACGACGCGGTCGCCATACTTCGCGCAATCTGGGCCTGAAGCATGAAGCAACCGCGTAACGCTCGCGTCGGGAGCGCAGACAACCTCGAACAGGTCGCACGAGATCGAAGCGTTGAGAGATACACATCAGGGGCGAAGGGCGGCACCCTGACGACCCTGGCGACCTCATGCCAGGATCGGGCCATGGGGATCAGCAGAACCGGAATCACGTTCACCATTGCGGCCATAGCCTGCGTACTCGTACTGTCCGGCTGCACCGGGAACGAGAGCCCCGGCGACGGATCATCGACCAACGCTGTCGAATCATCAGGCGTCGATTCGGCTGGAGCGCCGGGGCCGGCCGCGTCTGATGACTCTCAGCTCAGTGCTTTCGAGCAGCAGCTCCCCCTAAGGGGCGACTTCGTTAGTCAGCAGACCGAGACGACAGGATCGGTCCTGATCGAGCGCCGCGCGGACGGGTCAACCTGGGCAGTCCTCACCGGGTTCTCGACCGGAGAAGCCTCCAGTCTGAGGCTGCACCTCATAGAGGGTGCGCTCGAGCAGGAAAGCTCGGGCGCATGGGTCGATACCGCGGGCTACTCGTTCGATATTGCTCCCCTGGATCCGGAACAGCCAAACCAGGAGATCGCGATACCCGGAGCCCACATCATGCCGGCCATCAAGACCCTTACCGCCATGAACTACGAAGGACCCGACTACCCGTCCTTCGGGTCCGTCGCCCTCGAGAGGTAGCCCATCAGACAGTGGCCACACGTGAACGCCCGCGATGCGCCAACGTTTGGATGAAGACTTCTTCTACGCGACAGGCTGACCCGCGCTCACGTCAGAAATGCAGACGACCCTGAGCGGCCAGATGCTCACGGTCGTCTGCACGAGTACCGCTGCGAAGCGGAGAGTTGTGCAAGGGAGCGTGAGGAACGACACTCGGTGTCGCGTCTGCGTGTACCGGTGAACGATCCCCATACGGGACCGTCGCTCGGTGGAGAGGGACCCCGCGCAACCGCTCGACCCACGCGCACGACTGCAGCGGAGCCACTGGTTGACTCATAGTGCGAGCGTTGGAGTATGGTTCAGATCATGGCCGGCGAGATGCGAGAGACGACGTTCTGGATCTTGACCACGTTGGCGACAGGTCGGCGCCACGGTTACGCGCTCCTCCAGGAGATCGAGGAGCAGTCCGAGGATCGCGTGCGCCTTCGAGTGACGACGCTCTACGCGGCACTTGAACGGCTCGATACGGAGGGTCTTATTTCTTCCGATGGAGACGAGCGGATCAACGGTCGAGTCCGTCGCTACTTCCGACTGACTGACGCCGGCCGTACTGCGCTCGGTGTCGAGGTCGATCGCATGGAAGCCAGCGCGCGCCGAGCGCGGGCGAACCTCGGACTCGTTCCCACCGCAGCGATCCGACCTGGCCACGCCCCCGATTGGAGAACGGCATGACGACGAACGATGACGCCTACCGAGCCGACCGCTTCCGACGCGCGTTGCGCTGGTACCCGCCCGTATGGAGGGCGGAGCACGGTGAGGTGCTGCTCGGCATCCTGTTGGACGAAGCCGACGACGCAGGCCGGTCCCGCCCCACGCTCGGACAGCGAGTCACTTTGATGGTCGGTGGGGTGCGTCACCACTTCCGTTCGCACGCTGGCCGATCGCCGGCCGCGATCATTCCGCTCGCTCTAGCCACGGCGTTCTTCATCTTCTACTTCACGATCAACTGGTCACCGGGGATCAACTATCCCGGCGCGATCGGACCGTTCACCAATCCCTCCGTCTTCGCGGGAGCCGCTTTCGTTGTCGCGCTCGGGCTCGCGATGGCCGGACGAACAGGTGCCGCCCGCGGCATGGCACTGGCGGCTTCTGCCGCGGAACTGATCATCGCTTTCGTGTCGGCGTCCGCAGGGTGGCTTGGTCCCGGCCTCTCGACAGCGGCGCCTATCGCAGCGCTCGGCCTGCTCACAGCGCTCCCCTGGCGCGGACGAGTCACCGCCGCGGTCTCGACGCTCGTACTCATCGGCCTGCCTGTCCTGCTGATCGGAATCGAGGCGCTCGGAGCAATGGTCTTCCCGATGTACCCAGCGCTGCCGGCTGGACTGCAACTCCCCATCGTGTGTGGCGTGTTGCTGGCGATCGGACTCGCCGCGAGCCGAGCAGCGCGACTCGAAAGGAAGCTGCCCGGCGCCCTAGACGCCTGACATGCTGAACGCGGGCTTCATCATTCGCAAACGGATCCGCAGCCGAGATCCCGGAGTGGAACAGAACATCAACTGGTCGAGCATCTGTAACAGCAGCCCGGCTGGCGACATGTCCCAGGTATGAGCCCATCACAGTCCGCCCGCGAGGCGAGCTTCTCCGAACTGTACGAACGCGAATACGTCAGCGTCGTCAGATTCCTGAGACGTCGCACTGACCCCGAGCGCGCCGCCGACCTCGCGCACGAGGCGTTCCTGATCGCCTGGCGCCGGCACGACACCGCGCCATCAGAGGACGAGGCCGCGCGGGCGTGGCTATTCACCATCGCCCGGAACTGTCTCCTCAACGACCTCCGCAGTCAGCAGCGCACCACCGCGCTCACGATCCGGGTCGCCGCCACCACCGACGCGGCCGCGCGGTCACCGGAGGACGCGATCGCGACCCGACTCGACCTCTACCAGGCGTGGCAGCAGCTCAAACCGCAGCACCAGGAAGCGATCGCGCTGACGGCCTGGGAAGGACTCGGCTCCCCCTCCGCGGCCGGAGTGCTCGGCATCACCGCCGTCGCCTTCCGACTCCGACTTCACCGAGCACGCACCGCACTTCGGGCACTGCTCGATCCCCCTTCGCACCAGCACCACGCCGACTCGCCCGCCTTGGAGGCATTATGACCACGCCCGAACTCCTCGCCACGAAAGACCTCGACCCGGCCGCCCACTACGAGCTCGACGGCCCGGCCCACGAAGCCGCCGCAGCGCGGCTCCAGATGATCCTCCACAGCGACCCGGTGGCCGCTCGAGAGCCCGCCGCTCGGCGCCCTCGGGGATGGCAGTTCATCCTTCCCGCAGGGCTCGCGGCCGCAGCACTGGGAGTCGCTCTCGCCGTCCTGCCGTCCGGTGTCGACTCCCGCGCGTACGCCTCGTGGACGTCGACCGCGGAGGTTGCCAGCACGTCCGACCTGACCGTCGCGGGCGCTGCGTGTGCGTCAGGTGACGCGGAGCAGCTCGGGCAGCCGGCAATCGGGGAACGGCGCGGCGATTGGGTGCTGCTCTCGTACACGACGCCCAGTCAGCGGGCGTGCCTCATCGAGATCCCGGCTGGGACGAGCGCTGCTGGGAGGTCGCTCATCAGTTCCACTGGAAGCGAGGGCGGCTTCACTCCGCTCGCTGACGAGTACACGCAGGGCGGCATCAGCCAGTTCGCCGGCGAGAACCTCCCGCCCGCCGCCTTCACCAGCGGCGACGTCGGCTCGGACGTGACCGGGCTCACCATCCGCACCGGCGACGGCACGAGCGTCATCGCCACGATCACAGACGGCCACTGGGCCGCGTGGTGGCCCGGAACCGGCCTCACCGAGGGAGGCGAGACGGGCCGCGGCGGACCGGAGCCGACCTTCGCCGTCACGCTCACCCTCCGCGACGGAAGCACCATCACCGACGCCAGAGAATCCTTCAACCAGCCCTAGCCGGCGCGTGAATCTCCGCGGCCGACGTTAAGAACGAGCCTCGGCCGGACACGTCGGTAGTGACGAGCAATCACCGAGGGGGAACGGGCATGGACGATCTGGACGATCTGGTGCGACGAGCTGCGCCGCCGGCGCTGGGCGAGGATCCGGCGGCCGCCGACGCCGCGCGCGGCATTGCCCGGGCAGTGGCCGAGAGGCGTCCGCCGCGACGTTCGTGGTTCCGCTCAGGAGTCGGAGCGACGGTTCTGGCGATCGGACTGGTCGGAGTCGGAACCACGGCCGCCGTCGCAGGGCCGTCGCTGCTGCAATGGGTCGGCTGGACTCCGGACGTCGCCGTGCAGCGCGCGTTCGAGCTCACCGAGGGTGCCGACATCGGGACCTGCGCAGTCGTCGCCCGCATCCAACCGGAGTACGGCGGCGGGCTCTCCGACGAGGAGACCGACGAGCTGACCGAGAGGGCTCGCGAGTTCCTCGCGCAGCACGACTGGGATCCGGTCATTGCCCGTGTCACTCCGGAGGCCATCGAGGCGGCCCTGGCGTCGAATCAGGCGGGGATCGATGAGGCGAACGCTGCGGCGGAAGCCGCCGGCCGCCCGGCAGACATTCCTGACGCGACCCCTGGGGTGATCGCCAGCTCTCTCATGGGCGACGAGATCCGGGATGTGCTCGAGGAGGCCGGCTACTTCACGACCAGCACCTCCATCGAGATGGCGGGACAGTGCGACAGCGATTCCCCCGGGACTACCGAGTGATCGCGCGACGACGCCGGTCCGACCAGGACGCGGCGCTCGAGAGCCTCCACGCCGCGAACGCAGCGGATCTGCTCAGCTACTTCGGCCGACGAGTCACCGTTCCCGCTGACGCCGCTGACCTTCTCAGTGAGACCTTCATCGTCGCTTGGCGACGCATCGAGCAGCTGCCCGCCGACCCCGAGCGAGCACGCATGTGGCTCTTCGGAGTCGCCCGCCGAGTCCACTCGAACGCTGCACGAGGAGCCATCCGACACGACGACCTCACGCAGAAACTCCGCCAGCACTTCGACGCCCACCGACCCGATCCCGTCGGCGCGGACACCCTCGACATCTGCACAGCCCTCGACGCCCTCCCGGAGAATCAATCCGAACTGATCCGGCTCATCCTCTGGGACGGCTTCACCCTCCCCGAAGCCGCGACAATCCTCGGGATCAGCGAATCGACAGCACGCGGCCGACACCAACGAGCCAAACTCCGACTTCAAGCCGTCCTCCGACCACGCGAACACCATCGAGGTCCCACCAATGACTGAGCAAGCAACGAACGTCGGTACCGGTTTGCGGGCGGCGACTCCAGCATCCGATGGATCTGTGAACGCGTTCATCGGCTGGACCGCTGCCGGCGTAGTCACGGTGGTCGCCGCCCTGGTTCTGATGTTCAGCAGCTTCATGGTGGCTCTGGGGGTCACGGACGCGGATCCATCCGAAGGGGCCATCGCGATCGGTGCCGGCGGAGTAGGCGTCGTCATCTGGATCGTCGTTGCCGCTGTCGGAGGCTACGTCGCTCCCCGGAGGCTTTCGCGTCGACCTGTTCTCGTCGCGTGGCTTCCAGCTGTGGTGAGTGCCCTCTGGTGCGGGATCGCTATCGGCCTGTTTCCCGTCCTGCTCGAGAACGTCGTCTTGCCGATGTCTTTGACCCCTGTGCCGATGAGCCAGCCGCTCCTTTTCCAAGCGATGATCCTCACGGCCGGAGCCATCCCGGCTGGAGCGGGGTTGCTGGTGATCAATCTCGTGTTGCGCGTGATCAGAGCCCGCCGCGGCCGAGTCGCGACGCACGCGAGAGGTGACGCGCCTGACGTCCGGAGTCAGCGCGCCTCGTGATCCACGGCAAGAGGGGACGAGACATCAACTAGATGAGGCACGGCGTCGGCTCAGCGCCCAGACGAGCGCGCCCGCGAGGAGCACCGCGCAGGTCAGCCCGGCGACGTGCAGGACGAGCGACGGCACTCCGTTCTCGGGGAGCAGGAACCCGTACGGCACCCACCCGTCGGTCGCTCCGCGGACGAGCACGACGACGACCCAGACGATCGGGTAGGGCAGGACCACCCACAGCCGGCGCCAGGAGAGCGGTCCGCGGTCGGCGACGACGATCCAGTCGAGGAGGACGAGCGCGGGGAGCACCACGTGCAGGACGGCGCTGACCCAGGGCGGAGCCGTCCCGGTACCGGGGACGAGGGTGTTGTAGATCACGGCGACGACGATCAGGTAGGCCGTCGCCGCGCCGCGGACGTAGCTCAGCCACACCGGCGTCGGACGGCGGGCGAGCGCGACCGATCCGGCGACGATGAGCACCGCGCTCGCGAGGAGGCTGGTCTGGTTCGTGAAGTAGCCGAAGTAGTCGAACGGATTCGACTCGCCGGCCACGATGCTCAGCGCGTAGGTGTGGAGGATCACCGCGACCGCGGCTGCACCGACGGCGATGCGCGCTACACCCACGAATGGGCGGGTCGGTGCCGGGGAACTCATCGGGTCAGCCTAGGAGCCGTTGGGCTTCCTGCTGGCCCGCGACAGACGTTCCCCTTTCCGAACCGTGCTGAGCATTTCAGGCCGAGACGCGACCACGAGGAAAGCGATGACGTCGCTTAGCCTGAGCCGGTGGGGACGTTCTCGAAAGTGCGCAACACGGTCGCGGTCGCGGCATGCCTGGCGGTCGTGACGGGATGCACCGCGCAGCCTGCACCGTCGGCCCCGCCTCTGGCGACGAACTCGGACGACGGCTTCACCTCCCCGCTGACCGGCGACCTAGGCGTAGCGACGTTCACCGGGAGCGACGGGACCACCGGCGCCGTCCAGTTGAGCGCGGCGGACGGCCGGCTGGCCCTGACATCCGACGAGCTCGTCATCCCCACCGCGTCTTCCGGTTCCGTAGCGGTCATGGGAGCGCTCGATCCGATCGACGCGGATACCACCTGTTTCGACGTCGATTTCCCGATGCGTCTCGCGGACGCGGAGTCAGGGAAGCCCTACAAAGCGTGGCGGAACCTCGCAGAGTTCCATGGCGACCCGACAGCGATCAATCAACTCGTTCTCACGACCCGCCCGCAGGACGACCCCGACTGCTCAACCAAAATCCTCGCCATCGCTGACGTCCAGTGGAACGTGGAGCCGCAGCGCAGCACCCTCGTGGCCCGGGACGCCGGCCCACGTGCAGCAGCGCGTGGCGAGGTGTCATCCGCGGACGGAGTGCCGACGTCGTACACGGTCGCTCGCAACGACCTCGCAGAGGACGTCGCGGCACGATTCGGCATGACGGCCGATGACCTGTTCTACCTCAACCCGTTCCGCTTCCCTTCGGACGAGATTCTGCGCGTCGGTGAAGAGCTGAACCTCACTGTCGCGGCGCGATGACCTCCCCCCGCGGGTACTCGATACCGGGCCTGGCGTTCCGGCTCTTGATCAATCCTTCGGAGTGCAGTGCATGATGTCCCGATGAACGTTGGAGAGCCCCCGCAACCGAGTGCAGCGACGCCCATCGTTCTCGCCTTGGTCTTCGGCGGTCTTGCAGCCGCCCTGGGAGCCGTAGCCTCCATTTACATGTGGGACCCGAGCGAGACGTGCAGGACCCGCGGCGGAGGCAGCCTGACGGGAGAGGGGTTCCTCTGGAACCCGCTGTGCTCAGATGGTTCAACCGTTCAGCCGATATGGATGACGTTGTCGACTGCTGCGGCGTTGATCGTGGCCGTGACATGCGTCGTCATTGCGGCCAGCCGTCAAGTTGAACGTGACGGACAGGAAATTGCGTCGCCCGACGTTCTGCACGACTACTCGCGCCAGACCCTGCCGGAGGACAACGGGCTCCGCAAGCTGGGCGATGAGTGGTGAGAGATGGCAACTCCGGGGGGGCACCCTCCCGATGAGCGTCAGACAGTCTCCTCGGCCGGATCACGCGATCCCCCTCGTTTTCGCCGTGATCTTCACCGTTTTCGCCGCCGCTCTCGGGTTGATGTCCTCTCTCTACATGTGGGATCCGGCAGAGGCGTGCGAGGTTCGTGGAAGCTACTCCAGCTCCGAGAGCTTCCTGTGGAATCCGCTGTGCGTGGACGGTTCGGCTGTCCAACCGCTGTGGATGACGGTGGCTGGCGCTGCCGCATTGATCGGTGCCGGCGTCTGCGTCGTCCTCGCGATCGCTTTTCGAGTGCTCAACCACGAGCGGGAAGTCCCGCCGCCCGTCGTCTCGCACTGGGAGTGAGCAGTCAAAGGTAGATTCGCCGGATGACGACGACTCGGACCTCCCACTCGACTCTCGCCCTGCTGCTCGCCGTTCCGGTGTTCGCGCTCGTCGGTTGCGCCGGTTCGACGGCGGGGGCTCCGGCATCGACGTCGGCCGCCGCGCCGGCGTCGACCGCGACCGCCGCCCCGACGTCCGCCCCCGCTACTCCGGCGGCGACCGCGACTGCGGGTGCGGCGGCGGCTGGTCCGGTGTGGCCGGCGGACCCATGCCGGGACACGCAGCTCACGGTCACGGTGGAGGACCGGCCCGAGCTTTCCGGGGCGGGCCAGGAAGGGTTCGCGATCGTGCTCACGAACGCCTCGGATCAGGCGTGCTCGTACTTCGGGTGGCCGGGCGTTCTGATGCTCGGCGCCGATGGGACGCAGCTCACCACCGCCGGCACGTCGGGTGCGGAAGCGTTCCCGGGGGCTCTCGCTCCGGGTGAGTCGGCGCAGGCGGAGGGCCAGCTCTCGGCGGTCGGCGCATACGACTGCACGCCGACGACCGCGACGACTGTCCGGGTGCTCGTCACCTCGGACGGCGCCGGACCGGGAATCGACACGCCCTCCGATTTCCAGGTCTGCGGCGGGGACGGTCGCAGTGACTTCACGACCGGGCCGCTCATGCCGGTGTCCTGACTCTTCTGAGTCCCGGCTGCAGTCATGGATGGGTTCGAGGGTGGAGACAGCTTCGTGCTGTTCCTGGTTCTAGGTGCCCTTCCCTTCCTCCTTCTGGTCGCCGTGGTTTCGGTCGTCACGATCGGCATCCTTCAATGGATCGGAGGGCGGGGGCGGCCCCGTCCGTAGACTGAGTGCAACCACCCCTTCGGCACGGCGCCGACCGGAACTCAAATGAGTAAATGAAGCAATGAGCACATGGGTGTGGAGTTGATCGCTTTGTGGCGGCAGTCTTTGATCGCTCCTTGACGTCGCGCTACGCGTGCGTCGGATCACCGACGATTTCAGCGAGTCAGGAATTTCGCGAGAAACGTGCGGTAAATCACTGTGAGCTGGTGCAGATCGCTTACCACGACGTGTTCGTCGATCTGATGGATTGTGCTGCTGATGAGGCCGAATTCGGCGACCTCGCCATAGTGGGCGATGAATCGCGCATCGGAAGTTCCTCCGCCGGTATCCAACGAGGGAGTTCGCCCGGTCACGGATGTCACCGCCTCGGATAACAGCGCGACGTGGCTCGATCCAGCAGTGATGAAGCGGTCGCCACTTACCTCGACTAAGAGGGTGAAGTCGGTTGCGAACTCTTCTGCCGCCCGGCGGATCAAGCCCTCGAGGCTCTCGGCTGAATGAAGGTCGTTAAAGCGAATGTTCAGATGCGCGGTTGCTTCGGCGGGCACCATGTTGTTCGCCGCATTGCCGACGTCGATCGTGGTGATCTGGAGACTCGACGGCTCGAAGCACTCGGACCCCTCGTCGAGTGGTGTTGTGGCGAGTCGGTTGAGAAGGCGGATGAGGCGGTGCACCGGGTTGTCGACGAGGTGGGGGTAGGCAACGTGCCCCTGGAACCCGCGCACCGTCAGGTTGGCGTTAAGGCTTCCGCGCCGTCCGATCTTGATCACGTCGCCGATCCGCTCCGGGTTCGTCGCTTCGCCGACAAGGGTGAAGTCCGGCATGTCGCCGCGATCGGCGAGCCACTCGAGCACACGCACGGTGCCACCCGTGGCCGGCCCCTCTTCGTCTCCGGTGATCAGGAGGCTGACCGACCCAAGGTCGAGCACTTCGGGCTGCGTCTGCGAGACCGCTGCGAGGAAAGCGGCGATGGCGCCCTTCATATCGCTGGCACCTCGACCGATGATCGTCCCGTCGCGGAGTGTCGCATCGAAGGGGTCGGAGCTCCACTCGTTAGAGCCTGGGGGAACGACATCGGTGTGACCGGCGAAGCACAGGTGCGGTCCGTCGATTCCTCGGCGGGCGTAGAGATTCGGGGTGCCATCGAAGTCCAGCCGATGAACGATGAAGCCAAGGCTCTCAAGTACGCCTGCCACGACATCGAGGGCTCCGTCGTCGCTCGGAGTGACCGAAGCACATCGGATCAAAGACTGCGTGAGCGCGACGGGGTCCACGGGAGCGAAACTATTCGGCACGGAGACACCGTACCTGCAACATCAACTGCATCTCGGAAAACAACAGCTTTCTAAGACGCCCGGTCGGCATCGCTGTCGCGGTGTCGGGTCCGCGCGATTCCGAGGTCGCAGATGTCTCGAAAATGCGTCTCAACAGAAACCGTCTCAGGGTCATGACTGCGAGGAGTTTGTGAGTCACACTGGTCGAGTGAGACTTCTTGGATACACCCGCGTGAGCACATCGAGTCAGGATGCGCAGTTGCAGCTCGACGCGCTGGTGGCTGTCGGCGTTCAAAAGCGCGACGTGTTCGCTGATGTCACCTCCGGGAGCAAGACCGCGATCGAGCGCCGAGGGATGAAGAAGCTCCTCGAGCATGCAGAGTCCGGTGACACCGTGGTCGTGTGGCGAGTTGATCGGCTTGGCCGCTCCTTGATGGACGTCCTGAACACGGTGAACCTGCTGCGTGACCGCGGCATCCACGTCCGGTCTATCTCTGATGGCATCGATCCGGCGACGTCGACGGGCCGGCTGATGCTCAACATGCTGGCCACCCTCGCCGAGTACGAGCGCGAACTGATCGTCGAGCGGGTGAATGCGGGGATCGCAGCGGCGCGGCAGAACGGCACACGCTTCGGCCGCCCACTGTCCGATCCTGCAGTAATCGCCGACAAGCTCGCCATCGCCTCCGATGCTCGAGCGAAGGGCCGCACCGCCGAAGACGCAGCACGACTCGTTGGCTGGAGTCGCGCCACCCTCTACCGTCACCAGCAAGCCCTCGCCGGCCGCGAGAGCACCGCCATGTAGCAAATGCCATAGACGGTGACGAGCGGTGGCGAATTCTCCGACTTCACGTCGAAGATCAGATACCCCTCGCCGCCCTCGCACGAGACATCGGCATCGGCCTCCGCACACTACAGCGCTGGCATCAGCTCTACCGAGAAAGCGGCGTCACTGCTCTCGATCCGCACCAGCGATCGGACGCTGGTGTACGTCGAACGCCGCCTGAGCTCGTGGCGTTCATCGAACGACTGGCTTTGAGCAGGCCGCGACCAGCGCTGACCACGCTGCACCGCCTAGCAAGCGCTGAAGCAGATCATCATGGCCTGTCGGCGCCGAGCTACGCCACCGTCAGGGAAATCGTGCAAGCTCTAGACCCGGCGCTCGTAACACTCGCGTTGGAAGGACCGGCCGCCTATCGAGACAAGCACGAGCTGGTGTTTCGCCGACGCGCCGAACGTCCCAACCACATGTCGCAGGCGGATCACACCGAACTCGACATCCTCATCATGGGCACCGGGGGCGCGCCCGATCGGCCGTGGCTGACGATCGTGATGGACGACTATTCGCGCGCGATCTGCGGCTACATCGTCTTCGCCGGGGCACCGTCCGCGATGAACACAGCACTTGCTCTCCGTCAGGCGATCTGGAGAAAGCCCGACCCGACGTGGGCTATGTGCGGGATACCTGACGTTCTCCACGTCGACCACGGCTCCGACTTCACCAGCCACCACCTCGAGCGCACCGCCATCGAGCTGCGCATCCGCATCATCCATTCCATCGTCGGCAGACCCCAGGGCCGCGGCAAGATCGAACGCTTCTTCCGCACCATCAACACCGAACTCCTCGCTACCCTCCCGGGGCACCTCGGGCCCGGCAGCAGAAGCCCCCACCCAGTACTTGATCTGGCGGCCCTCGACCAGGCGATCGGCGCCTTCGTCAGGACCTACAACGAGCGCCCGCATCGCGAGCTCGAAGCCTCTCCGCGAGACGCATGGGTTGCTGACGGCTGGCTCCCGCGTATGCCTGACAGCCTCGAACAGCTCGATGGGCTTCTTCTCACTGTTCCGAAGAATCGCGTCGTGCAGCGCGATGGCATTCACTTCCAGGGCCAGCGCTACCTCGCCCCGACGCTCGCACCCTTCGTCGGGCACACCGTCACGATTCGATATGACCCACGTGACGTCTCAGAGATCCGGGTCTACGACCGCGACACCTTCGTCTGTGTTGCCGTCGACGAAGCTCACCCCAACCTCCGACTCAGCCTCCGCGACATCGAAGCCGCCCGCCGCGCCCGCCGACGACAACTCCGGCACGTCATCAACGACCGCATTCCCACCGCCACCGTCCGGGAGGAGCCGCACAGCGTCGCGCCCGTTCCCCATCGGCGCCGGCTACGCACCTATGAAGAGGACGAGTGATGAACCAGGCCTTCATCGTGACCAAAGAGCACCGACGCTTCACCGAGTTCGCCAACGCCGTCCGCAAGGAACGAACCATCGGCATCTGTCACGGTGATGCTGGTGTCGGCAAGACCAACTCCGCCCGCCGCTATGCGAACTGGGACGCTCTCGAGCCCTACATCAACGAATGGGGCCCGCGAGGAGATCACGACGCCAAGCACTACGCCCTCGCCAACCGATCCCGCACCGTGTTCTACACACCCGAAGTACTCTGCCGACCCAAAGACCTCATGCACGACATCGACCATTGGCAAATCAAAGTCGGCCTCTGCGCCGACGAACATCTGCGCTCCCTCGAACCTGACCCGCCTTTCAAAGCACGACCAGTGGCTCACCTCGTCGAGCTACTCATCATCGACGAAGCCGAACGACTCACACCCACCGCACTCGAGCTGCTCCGCGACCGACACGACCGCGAACACCTCTCCATAATTCTGATCGGCATGCCCGGCATCGACCAACGCTTCCGCCACTACCCGCAGCTCTACAGCCGCCTCGGCTTCTCCCACCATTACCGCGCCCTCGGTCGCGACGAACTCCTCTTCGTCCTCGACCGCCACTGGAAGCGCCTCGGCCGCACCCTCGACCCCGACGACTTCACCGACGCCCAAGCCATCGCCTCCATCGAACGCATCACCCGCGGCAACTTTCGCCAACTCGAACGACTCTTTCCGCAGATAGCCCGCGTGCTCAAGATCAACGACCTCCAAACCATTACCGACGACGTCATCGAAGCCGCTGCCAGCATCCTCGTCATCGGCTACTAGCGCCACGCAACGATCAAGAGACGCCGCCACTTAGCGATCAACTGCACAAACGCGGCGCGCCGAGCAGTGTTGTCCTATAACTTGTCACTCATTCTACGACTCGTGAAAGGGTCGGGTTCGGGGTTCTGTGACGACCGATGCTAGGCGAGGGACGATGATCTCCGTGACTTCGCTGGTGCCATTACCGGGTTTTGATTCCCAGGCCCACGTCTCCTTCATTCGAAGCAGCCCAGTTGGGTCGAGAACAATCTCGGAGACGCAGGATCCCGTCGAGGTCTCGCCGTCCTCGTTGAGCTGGCAGTAGCGGAACGCCACCGTGTCACCGGTTCGAGTGCCGACAAGGAATCCCCGCCGGACTGCGCCGCCGGCGTAGGTGGCCCACACCTCGCCGTCCGCTTCGTGGTAGTCGAAGACAGTCTCAGGTCCTACTTCGCCGCCGACTGTGTCGCGGACAGCCGCGAAGCGGTAACCGTCAAGAGAGGGCAATGAGCTCGATGCGTTCATAGGAAAAGACTAGGGACGAAGTGACGGCAACTCCGGGGCAGGGGATCTACCGCGTCCAGTGCAACATCTCCGGCGAGGAAGATCATGCGCGAGCCGGCGGGAACTGTCGCGGCGTACGCATACTGCGCTGCGCCGGAGAGGCTGTTGGAGCGGATGAGGCTCACTACTGAAGTCAATGGCGTCACGCTCCGCTGTCGTCGGCCCAACGAGTCTTCCACGGCCGGGCACCAGATCGGCCCGGTGAACCATCCCGATACGGGACGGTGCCGGCCCCGCCTGCCGGTTGCAAGTAGACAAAGGCGCGGTCTTGAGTACGGTGGCGCCGTGAAACGAACAGGCGAGGGAATGGCGGGACGGCATTGCGCCGCTACGGCGCTCATTGCTGCTGGCGCACTGATGCTCGCCGCGTGCTCAGGTTCACCAGCTCCGGAGGGTGATCCGATCCGGGCAGCTCGCGCGTTGCGCGACGCGCCGCTGATCGTGCAGGAAGGCAACGCTGCCGACACCTGCGGAGAGTTCGTGCTTGATCACACCGAGCTCGTGCCCATCAACGCGGTCGCATGCCTCGACACGGCAGCAGCAGCGGGCGAGGAGGCGGAGCTCGCCTGGAGTTCTCTCACGGATGAAGGGGATCCCGTCGTCTCTTTCGCCTACACGGCACCCTGGAACGCAGGGATCGTCTTCTCTCTGACAAACGAATACAACTCCTACGCGGATGATCACGGTTGGACCACCGGCCTCTGCCCGGACGCAACCACCGCAACCTCCGATTTCAGCCCCGAGACGTGCCTCGGTCCTGTGGAGGGATGAGTCCACGCGGACGACGAAGATGGCCCGCTCAACCATCCCCTTACGGAACACATGATCGTGGAGTGCTGAACGTTCTGATTCATGGCGTGTTCACCGACGTGCCGGACCATGATGCTCATGGAAACACGAGAACTGGCATGGGGCATTCTGGCGTGGCCTGCCGTTGCGGTCCTTGCGCTGCTGCGAACTGTGGGCAGCTGGGATGTATCGGGCGGGTCCGCAGCAGGGATCCTCGCGGGCACGGCAGCTGCGTTCACTGTCGCGGGCGCACTCCTATGGCTTCCCTCGAGTCTCTGGCTCGACCGGCGGACACGCCGCACCCCGCGCGTCGGGCGGGCGGCCGCGTTCCTGGGTCTGGGACTCGTGATCGGCGCCGCCGCCTCCACCGCGCTGGTACTCGCGTCGGGAAACGCGACCTGGCCCTCCTCCGCGGGCCTCATCACGGAATACGCAGTCACGGCAGGAATCGCTTCCCTCCTCGGTTGGCTCCTCGCCGCCACCCTTCGTGCGAAGAAGCTGCCGATCGTTCAGACGGCGGCGAATCGCGTGAACCGCTGAATGATCCGGGTCGTCGATCGATCAGCGTGCCAGCAGCAGTCCGGCCAAGCCGATGACGACCGGCACCACGGCAAAGGCCAGGAAGAGGTAGGAGAGCACGAGTCCCACCGTCGACTCCCAGCGAGGACCGACGTGTCGTCGCGCCTGATGACCGACGAGGACGCCGGCCAGCGGGAGAAGGTACTGCAGCGTGGTCGCGACTCCGATGACCAGGGGATCGCCCACCCACAGGTGGGCCACCGCCAGGTATCCGACGGCGTAGGACACGACGGCGAGAACGCCCAGCACGAAAGCAGCCCGCGTCCACCCTCGTCCGCTCCGCCGCGCGGTACCCGTCTCCTTCATCACACTCATACCTCCACTGTACGAATCGCTCCTCGCGCACGCCCGCCCCTCGGAGCATGTGCCGGTCCTTCGCCCGACGTCTCGTTCGGTGACACGACCACGCCTCGGCGAGCTGCTGTCCAGCGTCAGCCGGCGAGCCGGCGTCCACAACGAGGACGCGACTCGGATTCGGAACATGTCCGATGGCTGCCTCGATAGCCTCAGCGCATGAAGATACGAGCCGGTTCGCCTGACGATCGCGGGCCCTGCATCGACCTCTGGCTGGAGGCACTCAGAGCACGAGACGGATGCAGTCAGGACGACGCGGTCGCCGAGAGGGCTCGAGCGAAGTTCCACCGGCCTCTCGTTCGGTTCGCCGTCATCGGCTCGGATCCCCTTGGGTTCGCTCTCACCGTCGACACGGGCGATGGTCCGGGCCGACACAGTGCGCTGCTCGAACTGCTCGCCGTCGCACCGAGCGAGACAGGGCGCGGGCTCGGCCGGACACTGCTCGACGACGCGGTCCAGTCCGCCTCTCAGCTCGGCTACCTCGTCCTGAAGCTGCACGTCCGCGCCGGAAACGATCGGGCGGAAGGGCTTTACAAGGCGTCCGGCTTCGAGCCTCACGGGGATCCCGCGCCGCATCCGCTCGGTGGTCATCCGATGATCGAGTACGCGCGGACTCTGACTCACGTCAGCAACTGAGGACCTCCGGCCACCGATCCCCGTACGGGCCACCTCGCGCGACCGGATCACATGCGCACTCAACGCTGGTCGAGCGGTCGGGTCATGGCAACCTCATCCCATGAGCGTGAGCGACGGGCAGGCCTGTGCCCCACGGGACCTCGACGTGCTCACCGACCGGCTCCGACTGTGCCGGCCCGCCGAGACCGACCTGGACGAGCTGTTCCGCCTATACACCGATCCGCGGATCGCGGAAGAGGATCCGCTCCTCCTCCATCTCTCCGCCGATCAGACCCGGGCCGTGATCGCGTATCGGAGGACCCAGTGGACACGGGACGGACTCAGCAGCTGGGTGATCCGCCGGCGCGACTCCCCCATCGACAGCCGTGATCTGATCGGAATGGGTGGATGCACTCTGCTCTCCGATGCAGCCTGGAATGTGGCGTTCACCCTCCACCCCGACCACTGGAGCAAGGGCTACGCGCAGGAGGTCGCCCTCGCCGGCATCGAACTCGCCCACCGCCTCCGACCGGAGCTGCCCATCACCGCGGTCGTCGCAGAACGCAACGCACGCTCCCGCCGCACCATCGAGCGACTCGGCCTCGCGCTCAGATGGGAGGGTCCGGACGCGCACAGCCCAGACCCGACCGCACGAGTCGTGCTCTTCGCCGACCGCCAGCTCTCCGCTGAACAGGTCCGCCGGCTCACCGGCTGAACCCGATCGCCGATCGGCTCATCCGCCAGCTCAGCGAGAGCTCCCCTCACGGGCAGCGAGTCGGCACCGCCGGTGAGCATGGCGATCCTCCGCTGCGGGAACTGCAAGCGAAGCCGACCTGTCGGTCCACCAGCCGACTCCTCCCCCTCCCCGCTCCTCGATCCCCGACCGCAGGGCAACAAGACCAGCAGCCAGGGATCGCCGATCGAGCGGTCACAGCCTAGATTTTCTAGACGGTCTAACTAAGTCCCCTTTCCGGGTGAGGTGGATCGTGCAGGCGATGCTGGTGCTTCGGCTGACCGCGGGCGCCGAGTTGGGAGCGGAGCGATCCGATTTCGAGGTCGATCACTCCTGGTACGGGTCGAAGCGGTGGGCGGGGCGGGGTGCGGTGGTCGTGGTGGTCATGGTCGGCCTTCCTGTGCAGCAGTGGGAGAAGAGGAGGAGGGGCGGGGACCGGCGCGAGCCGGTCCCCGCCGGGAGGGGCTAGCTGAGTCCTGCGGCGTCGGCGGGGGTGTTGTCGCCGGTGACGACCTGCTCGACCGGGGAGAGCGCGTATCCCCAGGCCGCGAGCTGGCGGAAGTGCTCGGCCGTGCGCTCGTCGCCGCGGCGCCAGGACTCCTTGCTCGTGTGCGCCTCTTGACCTCCGAGGACGACGGCCAGAGCGACCAGGCGGGCCTTCGCGGGGTTCGCCTCGACCAGCGCTGCGAGGGCGTCGGCGCGGTAGCCGGAGGGACGCTCGATGCGCAGCAGCGCGTGCGCGAGGTCGCTGCCGCCCGTCATCCCGGAGGACACCGCGAACCGGTGAGCGGTGAGACCGAGGGCGATGACGCGATCCGCGTCCTTCGGGAGGGTCTTGCGGGCGAGGAACGTCGCGATCCACTCGCGGCGCACCTTCTCGGCCGCGTTCCACGCCTTGTTGTTGGCGATGAGCACCTTCCGCTCCGCGGACTTCTCAGCCCGCTCCTCCTCGGCCTCCTCCTCGGTCTGCGGCTGCTCGGGGGCTCCGTAGGCGTAGGTGAATCCGGCGGCGGTCGGGTCCTGAACCAGGAGGGTGACCTCGACCTCGCCGCGCCAGCTGGTGTCGATGAGCACTCCGCGGCCGGGAGCGGCGGCGACCTGCTCGGGAGTGACGCTCTTGCCGTCCTCGCCGCGCAGCTGCCGCACCGGCGTCCACGTCGCCTGGTCGCCGTAGGCGTCGGAGCGGGTGAGGATCTGGAAGCCGTTGCCGGTGTACTCGGCGGCGGTCGCTGCGAGGAGCGCCTGGTGCGCGGCCTCGTCGCGGAGGGTCTGCGCGGTGTGCTCGAACTGGGCCGGGTCGTGGGTGGCGACCTCGATCAGGGTCGCGCGGGCGTCGGCGTCGTCCTCGAACTCCAACAGCACCGCCGCCTGGTCCAGGGTCAGCTCGTGCTCGTGCAGAACGGATGTGACGGTCGCGGACTCCGCGACCGCGAGGCCCTTCTTCACCGCATCGGTCTTGGTGCCGGTGCGCTTGGCGATCGCTGCGGCGGTGACGCCCTCGAACGCGAGCTGCGCCCACGCGGCGGTGCGGTCCGCGACGCTCAGCTCGGCGCGCTGGTCGTTCTCGATGATCTGCTGAACGATCCGGTACTTCCGGGCCGCCAGCAATCAGTCAGGTGGACGAGCCGGTCGTCGGCCCGGCCCCTATGCGCACCAGTCGCGCGAGCGCCCGTTGACGCTGCGCGCGGTGTCGCCGGTGCCGAGGTCGACGAGCACGGTCGAGGTCGCGCTGAAGCCCGGCTCGCCCGGGTAGTCGTCCGGCCGGCCCTCGACCGAGACGGTCTCGACGGCGAGGTACTGCCCGTTCGGCGAGAGGCAGACGCCGCGGATGCGCCCCGTCGGCGAGGTGCGGAACACCTCCGAGGTGCCGGACGCGTCGACGCGGACGACGGAGTACTGGGTCGCCCCTGTCTCCGGCGCGTACTCGGCCTCGAGCTCGACGTAGCTCCCGGAGTCGAGGAGCAGGATCTGCACGGGCGACGCGGTCGCGCTCACGTCCGCCGGGGGGAGGGCGAGCGTCTCGACCGAGCCGTCGGCCAGGTCGATCAGCGAGCCCGACTCCGGATCGGCGACCACGAGCCGGTTCGCGCCGGGCACGAATCCGCGCAGCTCCGCGTGCTGCCCGAGCGGGCTGATCGACCCGGGCGTCAGCAGGTCGAGCAGGAGCACCGTGTCGTCGAGCGAGTGGGTGACGACGGAGGTGGTGCCGGGCACGAACATCCAGTCGCGCGCCCGCAGCGGCCCGCCGTCTATCCCGAGCACGGGGACCGCCTCGGCCTTCTGGTCGGTGAGGTCGTAGGAGTAGAGGGCGCGGTCGAGCGGGCCCGACGGCGCCTGCCCGGTGAAGGTCCAGCCGAGCACGCCCTTCTCGGGCGAGGAGTGCAGCTCGCGCACAGTCCCGGGGCCGGGGAGCGGGATGACGCCCTCGGAGCCGGTGTCGAGCGTGACCGTGCGGAGGAGGTTCGTGTCGTCCGGCTCGATGGTCACGACGACCAGCACCGGGCCGACGACGGCGTAGTCCTGGATCCGGTCGGCCGTGACGAGGACCCGGGCGTCGCCTCCGGAGAGCGGGCGGACGCGGACGGCGTCGGGCTGCGAGGGGTCGTCGGCGGTGCGGTCGAGCGTGAAGAGGTCGGGGTCCTTCGTGGTGAAGGAGGCGGAGACGTCGGCGGCCGAGCCGGTCGCGGCGCTGCGGGCGTCGTCGATCCCGATCTCGTAGCGGGTGGCGTAGCGGAGGGTGTCGGTGAAGGTGACGGTGAGCACGCCGCCGTCGAGCTCGGCGGTGTGCGGGGCGTCCGGAGCGACGCGGACACGGTCGAGCGCGTCGGGCTCGAGAGCCTGGTCGAGGTGCAGGCGGGCTCGGGAGCCGTCGCGCTCGACCACGCCGTCGGTGCTGACCTCGAGGGACGCGACCCGGGGCCCCTTCGCGACGGTGGCGGCGGTCAGGCCTCCGACCGCGAGGACGAGCACCGCGACGACCGCCCAGAAGAGCCGCGGGAAGCGGGAGGCGCCTGCGGAGTCGAGGCCGGGAGACCGCCGCGCGCCGCCTCCGGCCCGTCGCCCGCTCTGCGCCGACGTGCCGCCGCCGGGAGACGCGCCGGGCTCGAGAGACGCGCCGCGCTCAGGATTCGCGCCGCGCTCAGGATTCGCGCCGCGCTCAGTAGACATACGGCATCGCCGGCTCGTCGATCGGAGTGAGCGCCTCCGGCTCCAGCACGACCGCCTCGGCGCTGGTGACGCTCGGGTTCGCGCCGAAGCCGCCGCTCGCCTCCAGCCACTGCCCCTCCGACCAGGTGTCGGCCCAGCCGGCCTGGTAGACCGGCACGCCCACCGGCTGCGCGTCCACCGCGCAGCAGGTGACGACGAAGCGGGCGATGTAGAAGACGTTCTCGGGGTCGGAGGCGTCGGGGGTCACGAATCCGCTCACCGTGGCCGTGCGGCCGGCGAGGAACTGCTCGCTCGCGCCCTGACGCAGCAGGGTCGCCCAGTCGCGCACGCTGAACGAGGCGGTGTCGCCGGTGGGCGCCGCGGCGGTCACGGAGGCGTCGACGGCGCTGGTGTTGACCTCGCGCTGCGTCGCGGTCGAGGCGGTGAGGGCGGCCGGCGGGAGCACGAGCAGGGCGACGGCGGCGGAGGCGATCACCGCGACTCCGGCCGCGACCGCGACCACCCGGCGCCAGGGGCGGGCGGGCACGGGGGCGTGGAGGTGCTCGACGTCGTCCTCGTGCTCGTGGGCGTCCTCCTCGGCGCCCGGCACGACCGCGAACGCCGCGATCAGCAGCACTCCGGCGATCACCGCGAGCACCACCGAGAACTCGAAGTAGCGGGGGTGGATGTAGAGGCCAAGTCGGCCGGTCGCCGCGAGCCACAAAGTCGAGACGACGCCGATCAGGCTGAGGACGACGCCCTTCCAGCGAGCGAGGAGGCGCTCAGAGCGCATAGTTCACCGCCAGTCCCAGCACGGCCGCGGCGAGGGCGACCAGCACGGTGACGCGCACCAGCGTCGCGGCCGAGAACGTGGTGCGCAGCAGCGCGAGCATCTTGACGTCGATCATCGGGCCGAAGACGAGGAACGCGATGATGCCTCCCGGCAGGAACGTGGAGCCGAACGAGAGCACGAAGAACGCGTCGACGTTCGAGCAGATCGAGATGACGAACGCGAGGACCATCAGCGCCAGCACCGACCAGAGCGGGTCGCCGCCGAGCGTGGTCAGCACGTCGCGCGAGACGCCGACCTGGATCAGCCCCGCGATGGCGGCGCCGACGAACAGCGCCGGCATCATCGCCCCGGTCTCCTCGGCGAACAGCAGCACGCTGCGCCGGGAGCGGTCGCGGAGGGAGCGGGAGGGCCGCTCGCCCGCCTCGCAGGCAGCGCGGAAGCGGTCGGTGAGCAGGCTCATCGGCTCGGAGTGGCGGCTGAAGATCCAGCCGACGAGGTTCGCGATCGCGAAGCCGCCGACGATGCGCCAGACGAGGATCCCGTCGGCCCAGCCGAAGGCCTGGTAGGTCGTGACGATGGTGATCGGATTCACGATCGGCGCGGCGAGCAGGAACGTCATCGACTCCGACACCGAGAGGCCCTTGACGATCAGCCCGCGCGCGAGCGGCACGTTGCCGCACTCGCAGACCGGGAGGAGCACGCCGAGCAGCGAGATCGCGAGGCGCCGCGGGAGCGCCCGCTTCGGCAGGATCCTCAGCAGCACGGCCTCGGGCACCCACAGCTGCACCGCGATCGAGAGGACGATGCCGAGGAAGACGAACGGCAGCGACTCGATGACGACGCTGATCGAGAGGGTGAGGAAGTCGCGCACCGCGTCCGAGAGGGCGTCGCCCGCCGCGTCCGGGGCGAGCAGGCGCGTCGCCACGAGGACGGCGACCAGGGCGAGCCCGAGGAGCGGCCCGCGCCGCGACCGCCGGGCGCCCGGGGACGCGCGGGTCGGGGCGGCGAGCGCGGATTCGGGGGACATCCCGACCCATCGTAGGCGGGGGCCCTGCGCGGGCCGGGGCGGGGCGCGGCTGCGACGTACCCGGCGAGTGTGAGCCCGGCCCCGCGAGGTCCGGCCGACCGCGAGTGTCCGATGGTCGTCGCGCTCGCGCTCGAGTGCGACGACGTCTGGACACTCGATGCGAGGGCGGGCGCCGAGGGTCGCGGGAGGCAGTCGCGGCACTCGCGCACCGGCCCTCCGGGTGCAGGATGAGCGCATGCCCGCCTCCCCCGCGCACCCCCTCCGCGTGCGGATGCAGCCGCGCGCGATCGACGAGGCGCACCGCGTCTCGAGTCCGCTCGAGCTGCTCGTCGACCTGACCTTCGTCGTCGCGATCGCGCAGATCGCCCAGCAGCTCGCCCACGCCACCGAGGAGGGGCACCTCGCCGAGGGGCTCCTCCCCTTCGGCATGGTGTTCTTCGCGATCTGGTGGGCGTGGATGAACTTCACCTGGTTCGCGTCCGGGTACGACACCGACGATGTGCCCTACCGGCTGCTGACCCTCGCCCAGATGGGCGGCGTCCTGGTGCTCGCGGCGGGAGTGCCGGCCGGCTTCGAGGACGGCGACTACCGGGCGATCACCATCGGCTACGCGATCATGCGGTTCGCGCTGGTGAGCCAGTGGATCCGCGTCGCCGTGTCCACTCCGGAGCACCGCACCTCCGCCGTGCGCAACGCCGTCGGCTTCTCGATCGTGCAGGTCGGCTGGCTGCTGCGGCTGCTCCTGCCCGAGGAGGTCGGGGTGGTGAGCTTCCTGCTCCTGGTCGCCTGCGAGCTGGCGGTGCCCCTCTGGGCGCAGCGGGCGGGGGACGCGAACTGGCATCCGCACCACGTCGCCGAGCGGTACGGGCTGTTCACGATCATCCTGCTCGGCGAGGGCGTCCTCGCGGCGGTGATGGGCGTGCAGCGGGCGGTGACGGAGGCGGGCGTCAGCACCTCGCTCGTGCTGGTCGCGGCCTGCGGGCTGGTGATCGTGTTCGCGCTGTGGTGGCTGTCGTTCTCGCATCCCTCCGGCGAGCTGCTGGAGCGGCGGCGCGGCCTCTCCTACCGCTGGGGCTACGCGCACTTCGCGGCGTTCGCGGCCCTCGCGGCGCTGGGGTCCGGGCTGGAGGCGGCCGTCGCTGCGACCGCGGGCCACCTCGAAGCGTCCGACACGGTGATCGGCGCGGCCGTCGCGGTGCCGGTCGCTGTCTTCGTCCTGACCCTGTGGGCGGTGCACGCGCGGCTCGGCGAGCACCAGCCGATGCCCGCGCGGCTGGCGCTCCCCGGTGTCGCGCTGGCGCTGGCGACTCCGCTCGTGGCGGGGGCGCTCGGCGTGGGCGGGGTGCTGGTCGCGCTGGCCGCGGTGTCGGCGGGGCTGGTCGCCGCGGTGGTCGGGCGCGGGCGCACCGCGGAGTGACGAGGTCGGCGGGCGAGGCGCGTCGCCGTCGCGAGAGGCGCGTCCGGCACCTCGAGACACCGCCCTCGTCGGCGAGACGCCGGCCTGGCGGCGGTGTCCCGGCGGGGGCGGAACGCCTCGGCGAGCGCACCGCGGCAGCGGCTACCCCCGGCGCGGCAGCGGCTCCGGGCGGCGGGGCACCCAGCAGCGGACGCGCGAGCGGTAGCGCTCGAAGTCGGCTCCGAAGCGGGCGGCGAGGTCCGCCTCCTCCAGCGGGCGCACGGCCTGGTTCCAGACGACGGCGCCGAGGAGCGCGTACAGCACGACCAGCCACGACGAGAGCAGCAGCCCGACCGCCGCTCCCTGCACGATGCCGGCGACCGCCATCGGGTTGCGGACCCAGCGGTAGGGGCCGGCGATCACCAGCCGGTTGGTCATCGCGATCGGCAGCGGCGTGCCGTCGCCGAGGAGCGACATCGTGAGCCCCGACCAGATCCCGAGCGCGCTCGCCGCGACCAGCAGCAGGACGCCGACGCCGACGACCGCGGGCGGCGCCGCTCCGAGGCCCACGCCCCAGCGCTCCTCCAGCGCGGCGATCACCAGCGGGACGACGACCAGCGCGCCTCCCCAGAACACCGCGATCTGCCCGAGGGTCGCGGCGAGGTGCGATCCGGGCCGGCGGCCGGCGGTTGCGACGCGGAAGGTGAAGGGACCGGAGGCGATCCAGCGCGTGGGCACCCGGCCGAGCAGGAGCAGGCACGCCGCGACGACGGAGCCGCCCGCCGCGGCGAGCATCGCGACGACGCCCCAGCCCGCCTCCCCCGTCAGGGTGGCCCAGACGGCCAGGGCGACCGCGACGAGGAGCGTCCAGGCCGTCGCGGTGACGGCCGCCCAGCGGATGCCCGTGGCGGCCAGAGCGGAGGCGCCGACGAACAGCGGGAGGTCGAGAGCCGCGACAGGGACGGGATCGAGGCTGCCGAGCGTCGCGATCCGCACCGCGGGGACGAGCGCCACGGCGACCCACCAGGCCGCTCCGCCGAGCGCCTGCACGGCGAAGTAGAGGCGTCCCCAGGGCATGGCTGCACGGTACTTCATAGCTGAACCCAAGGAACGACCCAGGGCGTTGACGGGCTCGGCGCCCTAGGCTCGGAACCAGTTCCCGCCGCCTCCACGAGAGGCGGCCCACCACGACGCCAAGGACGACGCCGATGAACCGCACGACCGTGATCACCGCACTCGCCTGCGGGCTCCTCCTCACCGCCGCCGCAGCCACTCCCGCTGTCGCCGCGACCTCGGACACCGCCGAGGACTCCACCCGCTCCGTCGACGAATTCGGCGTTCTCGCCGCGACCGACGGCGACACGCTGCTGATCAACGGGCGCGCCTTCCTCCTCGAGTAGGTCCTCCCCGCCGGGCATGGCCGCGAGGACGCCACTCGCGACGCCGGCCTCCTGATCCGCCACTGCGTCGACGTCGACGCCGCCGCGGCCGTATTCCTGGTGACGACGGTGCACGGCTTCTCCGGGCCCGAGATCCTGCCCGCCTACCGCGAGGCGCTGCGGCACCCGCGCACCGAGCACCTGGTGTCGATCTCGGACAGCGACCGCTCCCCCGAGCTCGACTACGCGGCGACGGTGCACCACGGGATCGACGTGGACGGCTTCCCCGCCGGATCCGGAGGAGAGGACCTCGTGATCCTCGGCCGGATCCACCCCGACAAGGGCACGGCGGAGGCGGTCCGGATCGCCGCCGCGGCCGGGCGGCGACTCCTCCTCTGCGGCATCGTGCAGGACGAGCGCTACTGGCGCGAGGAGGTCGAGCCGCTCGTCGACGGGACTCGCGTCGTCTACCGCGGCTCGGTCGGGCCGGAGGAGCGCGCCCTCGTGCTCGGCGGGGCGCTCGCGCTCCTGCATCCGATCGGCTTCGACGGGCCGTTCGGCCTCTCCGTCGTCGAGGCGATGGCGTGCGGGACGCCGGTGATCGCGTACCGCCGCGGATCCATGGCCGAGATCATCGACGAGGGCGTCACCGGGTTCGCGGTGTGCTCCCTGTCGGAGGCGGTCGCCGCGGTCGAGCGGGTCGGACTCCTCGACCGCGCAGCCGTGCGGGCGACCGCGCGCCGCCGCTTCGCCGTGGACCGGATGGTCGACGAGTACCTGGCGGTGTACGCGGGAGTGCTGGGGCGCTGACGCCGGCGTCACATCGGCATCGGATGCTCGCGTGACTCCCGGCCGTCTGCACCGAGTCGCCCGGGAGGGCTCGTTCTCGACGCGGAGAACGAGCCCTCCCGGGCGACTGAGCGATGCTGATAGGAAGAGGCCGTGCCTCGACCTCATCTCTTCGTCACCCGCGGAAGCCTCCTCCACTTCGCCTGCGACGCGTGGCTCCTGCCGACGGACCGCTTCCTCTCGTTCACCGACTTCTGGCGCGGGGTCCCGCAGCTGGAGGATCGCGCACGCGCCGTACTGACTCCGGAGTTCTCGGACGGCCGACAGGCGGCACTGCCGCTCGCGCCGCGCGACGGCGAGCCCACTCCAGTCCTCACCGCCGTCCCCGATCGCGCCGTGCACGACGCCGAGGACAGCGAAGGACTCGCCGACATCGCCCGCCGCCTCCGAACCTTCGTCGAGGTCGCCGCGCGGACGGCGACGAGAGATCGGCGCACGAGGCGGCCGCTGCCGCTCCTGGCCGTGCCGCTCTTCGCGACGGCGGGAGGAGGATCAGGGACGCTCCGCGACGCCGTGCTCGCCCAGCAGCTCCGCGTGCTGCGGGAGGCCGCCGAGGCGTTCCAGGTCGACATCGCGATCGTCACCCTCCGCGCCGACGTCCACGCCTTCGCCCAGTCCAGGCGGCGACTCGATCCCGCGACGTCCTGGCCCGAGCTGGAGGCTCCGGCCCTCGAGGAGGCGCAGAGCCTCGCCGAGCGCGCCCGTCGCCGCCGGCTCGTGCCCTTCCTCGGCGCCGGGACCAGCGTCAGCGCCGGCGGCCCCTCCTGGGACGGACTGCTCGAGGAGCTCGGCCGCGAGATCGGACTCGACTCCGAGACGTCCGCGGTCCTCAGCGGGAAGAACGTGCTCGACCAGGCGTCCTACCTCGCGACGCTCTTCGACGAGGAGAAGCCCGGACGGTTCGCCGAGGCCGTCGCCCGTGAGATCGGCTCCCTCGAGCGGTACGGTCTCGCGCCGGCGCTCCTCACCGCGATCGACTCCGAGCAGGCCATCACGCTCAACTACGACCGCCTCTTCGAGACGGCGTCCGAGGACGCGGGCGTCCCCCGCGCCGTCATCCCCGGCGACCACGAGGGCGACCACGAGCGCTGGCTGCTGAAGCTCCACGGCACCGTCGACGACCCGTCCTCGATCGTCCTCACCCGCGACGACTACCTCGGCTTCGACTCCTCCCGCCGCGCCCTCTCCTCGATCGTGAAGGCCACCCTCGCGACCCGGCACCTGCTCTTCGTCGGCTTCGGCCTCACCGACGACCACTTCCACGAGATCGTCCACGACGTCCGCCGCGCGTTCCCCTCCTCCGCCTCGGGAACGCTCGCGACCGCGCTCACCCTCTTCGCCGATCCGCTCGACGAGCGCCTCTGGCAGGGGAGGCTGCGGCTCGTGCCGATGCTGCCGGTGCCCCGCGATCCGTCCCGCGTCGGCGAGGCCGCCCGCGCCCTCGAGATCTTCCTCGACGCCCTGGCCGCCTTCGCGACGGACGCCCACTCGTACCTCCTCGCGCGAGGGCACGAGAGCGCGATGACGGCCGCAGAGCTGCGGCTGCGGGAGCGGTTGACCGGGCTGCTCCGGGAGGCGACGGCGGAGGAACGGGCGACCGGGGCGTGGCAGGAGGTCGCGAGGATGAGTGTGCGGTTGGGTGGGGAAGGGCGCTAGCTCGGACAGCGCTCGTCGCTCGAGGGCCGAACGGCCGAGCCGGCGGTCGTCGGCGAGTCCTGCGCGAATGGACGAAGGACCAGCGGATCGACTGATCGCGGGCGAGAGGTCACCGACCTCCCGCCCGGCACCGCTCAGACGGCGTCGTGGAGCTCGACGTTGTCCTGATACTCGAAGTGCGTCTGGACACGATCCGAGACGTCGATGTTCTGCATCTTGCTGGACGCGGGGATGAAGCCCACCAGACCAGCTGCCGTCTCACCGGCCTGAGCCGTCCGGTAGACGAACTTGAGGATCGCGTCGTTGCGGGAGTAGTAGCCGTAGACCGCCTCGTCGACCGAGGCGGTCAACGAGTCCCAGTTGCTCTTCGCTCCGATCGCGGTGCCGAGGAGATGTGCGGCCTGGATCCGCGGCCCTCCGGGCTTCGTGCCCATGGACTGCGCGGCGACGACCATCGCCCTCGCTCCCAGACTGTGACCGATGAGCACGTACGACTCCGCGTTCGTGCGTGCAAGCAGATCACCGATGATCACGCCCGTCTTGTCGGCGCGATTCTTCGCGACGTGCCAGGGGTTCCTCGCGAGGTCCGAGGCGATCATCGCCGGCCCGGCGACGCCTCCGAGAAGCTTCGCCCCCGCCTTGTGCCCGAGCGCCGCCGCTCCTCTGAGCAGCCCCATGGCGACGCCCTTGCCTGCTGCGCCGACGGCGAGCTCCCCCAGATCCCGCAACTCCTTCGACCCCCATCGGACGCGGTAGACGGGCGAGTCCGGGTAGCGGGAGTCGACGATCGACTTCCACTTGCCCCACCGCTCTCCCTCACCGTCGGTGAGGAACCCGTTAGCGACGACCACGGGGACGCCGCCCGTTCCCGGACGGAGCAGCTCGATCTGGAACGACTTGTCCTCGCTCAGGTAGGCGTTCGCGACCGATGCCCCGAGGACACCTCCCACCGCCGCTCCGACGGCCGTCACGACCGCCGTGCCGCCGGCCATGCCGAGCCCGCCCGCTGCGAGGGTGCCGCCGCCGAGCAGCGCGAGTCCGTGTGAGCTCGCCGCTGCGCCGGTGAATCCGCCGAAGACGCCGAGCGAGCCGATCGCGCCGCCGATGGCGGGAGCGGCGAGGAGAGCGACCGGCGCCGCCATCGCGAGGACAGCGATGCCGCCCACGATGATCTTCGAGGTCGCGTCGAGGTCGGGCTTCTCGTACTCGAGGAAGGCCTCGTAGTCGTGCAGCTCGCCGAAGCTCCCCTGGGCCTTCTCGAAGCCCGGGATCTCGTGCTTGTGCTCGGCGCAGAACTGGGGGACGCGCAGAGCGCCGCGCTCGCGCACCGCCATGTTGCCGCAGCCCACAGCCACGCACGGGAGCGTCGCGGATCCGCAGCCCTGGCAGACGTAGACGGGAAGCTGCCCCGCGGGACGGTTCGACTTCCGGTGCTCGGTGTTGAAGAAGCACGACGAGCACCATCCGTGCTGGACGTCCAGCAGCGAGACGTCGTCTGCGACGTCCGCGATCCACTGCGCCGTCTTCGCGTACGTCTCGGCCACCTTCTGTGCGGTCCGCCGCTCCTGCTCCACCTGCTGGAGAGCTGCCTTCTGCTCGGCCGGATCCGAATGCGCGAGAGCCTCGGCATTGGACGTCATCCGGGCGCGGTACCAGGTCTTGGCGTACGCCCACATGTTGCTGCGCAGTGCAGGATTGCTCTCGAGAACGCCACCGCTCTCCGTCACCGGCTCGAGATCGGTAAACTCCCCCGCAAGGGAGAGAGTCGCCCCCTGATCCGAGACCACATCCACTCGGAGACGGGTTCCTTCGACGACATAGGCGTGCAGTGAGCCGGGCATGGGTTGATCGTGCCATACCGGTCGAGGTCCGGTTCGCTGCGGAAGGGCTGTCGCTTCCTTCTCGATCGGTCGCCGTCCCGTCGGATTCTCCGCGCTCATCGCGTCGGACTCTCCCCCATACCAAGACCGGAGCAGACGGACTCGAAGACGGTCAGTGACACCCCCTCTTCTCCCGGCGCGAAAAGGGAGCCGATGCGGTGAAAGTCGGTACCGTCCGACAGACTCACCGGAACGACGAAGGGGACGAAGTGCAGTTCACGATCAACGGCGCCACCTACGAACTCACACGGGAACAAGTCGAGAGCACCCTCGCCCGTACCGCGCCGGCCGAGGTGAGCACGTACTCCGTCGAGGTGAGCGGCAGCCGCTTCCCCGTGAAACAGGTGATCTCCGAGGTCACCGGTCTGCAGAGGAGCGAGTTCACCTCCGGCCAGGCACAGCGGGTCCTCACAGGGCTCGGATTCCTGGTGCTCAGCACTGCTCCGGGAGCTCGAGGGCGCATCTCCGGTTCCACGCGGTCCTTCGACGGCGTCGAGTGGGGGCTCGCCGCATCCGAGCACGGTTACGAGGAAGCGTCCTCGGGCAAGCTGCATCTCCCAGGATGTGCTCACGGCGTGACGACTCCGATCCGCATCTGGGCTCAGGACGAAGTGCTGAAGGCCTGGGGTGCTGCGCCGGATGTCGATCTCAGGACGCTGACGCGACCGGGATGGTGCTCGGACTGCGCGGCCATAAGAGGAACGACCGACCCCGGCGTTCCAGCGGAGCAACCGGAGACGTCCGGACGGACGGGCCGGGCGGAGCGGACGGCGATCGCGCAGGCCGCCCGGGTCGTCCTCGACGGTGGTCTCCGACGCCAGGCCTCCGCGTTCGACGGCCGGACGGTGACCTGGACCGCTGATACTGCGGCGGCACTCCGGCGAGCGATCGAGACACCCGGGTCGACCGGCACTTTCCGTGAGCGGATCGCCGAGCAGATGACGGATCAGCCGAGGGCGGTCGTCCTGCTCGCCGCTGAGCTCTGCTTCCTGCAGCGCCTCCCCCTCATCAACATCCGGGCGCAGACGAAGCTCGCTCTTCTGCAGGAGATCCTCGACGTGCTGCCCGATCGCCCCCGGGTCCCTGATGTGATCGTCGACGCCCTCGACACTCGCGGCGTCTTCAACGGCGGTCAGGGGTTCAACCAGCAGATCGCACAGCATCTCCTCTGGTTGTGCGATTTCGTCCGGCAGTGGGACGCCCTCGCGTCCGATCATCGCGAAGCCGCGCTCGGCGATCCCTGGCTCTTCCGCGACCGCACGCTCGACGTACAGGGTGATGCTCCACCGATCCGGAGCTCTCTGCTCGCTCTGGCCTGGCCGAGCTGCTTCGAAGCAATCGTCTCCGTCGCGCAGAAGCACGCGATCCGCGACGCCTTCGCGGGAGCGCTCCCGACGGTGACGGACGACGTCGACCGCGATCTGCTCGCTCTGCGGGACAGCCTCGACCCGAGCGGCGAGCTCGACATCGCCTGGTACTCGCCACCGTGGGACGCGGAATGGTGGCTTGCGGCACCGCAGACCGAGCATCGCGGCTGGGCCGTACCCTCGGCCGCTCCCGGCGCGCCACTCGCCCTCCCAGGCCTCCACGTCACGCTCCCGCCGGATGGCGGTCGAAGCGGCATCCGCGACGAAGCGCTCCGTTCATGGAGAGACTGGCCGACGTCCGGGGCCGGTCCGCGACCGCCCATCACCGATCTCCTCACCGAGGTGGATTCGGCTGCGCAGTTCCTCGTGACGATGGCGGCCGGCGACCAGGTCTTCGTCGACGGCTCCGACGACGTGCACTGGGGCGTCATCGGAGAACTCGATTCCCGAGGACGACGCGGCGTCGACTGGCGAACGCCGGTCTCGAGGTCGGAGATACCGAACGCCGTCCTCGACGTCCTGTCCGGCAGCGCTCCGATCACCGACGTCGGCTTCCTGATATCGCCGCCGATCGCACCGACGCCCGCACCTCCGCTGTCCGGCCCCCTCCGCCTCCCCCGCAGCACGCCCGAACTCGCGGGTCGCCTGCATTACGACTCACTGTGGCTGAACGAGGTGCTGGGTCTCCTCGAGGAGCGTCGCCAAGCGATCTTCTTCGGGCCTCCCGGAACGGGCAAGACCTATCTCGCCCGTGCTCTCGCCGACTTCATCGCGCCGAAGGGCGCGGTCCGCATCGTCCAGTTCCACCCCTCCTACTCCTATGAGGACTTCTTCGAGGGGTTCCGGCCGACGGTCGATGAGAAGGGGTCCGCGAGTTTCCGACTCGCACCGGGGCCGGTACGTCTTCTCGCTGCTGCGGCGGCGGCGAACCCGACAGTGCCGCATGTGCTGATCATCGACGAGATCAACCGGGCGAACATCGCGAAGGTGTTCGGCGAGCTCTACCTGCTCCTCGAATACCGCGACGCCGGGGTCTCACTGCAGTACTCGCCGGAGGAGGACTTCCGTCTGCCCGAGAATCTCTTCGTCATCGGAACGATGAACACGGCAGACCGCTCGATCTCCCTGGTGGACGCGGCGATCAGGAGGCGGTTCTCGTTCGTCGAGCTGCACCCCGCAGAGGAGCCGGTACTCGGCCTGATCGAGCGATGGTCGAAGGCGCAGCACCATGAGATCAGCCGAAGTGCTCTGCTGAGGCAGCTCAACGAGCGGATCGGCGACCTCGACCGCGATTTCCAGATCGGCCCGTCCTACCTCATGGGCGCTTCTGCCCGCACGGACTCCGGATTGGCGAGGATCTGGGAGTACGACATCCTTCCGCTGCTCGACGAGCACTACTACGGACGCTTGTCTCGCGCGGAGGTCCGGGCGACGTTCGGTCTCAGCGCTCTCGAGCCCGGTGCTGTCGCGGATCCGGACGAAGCGGTCGACGACGCTCCGGCCGGATGACCCGCGTCGAGTTCGACGAGAACGGCGGCTGGACGGCGGTCTCGTTCGACCCTGAGGTCATCGGTCGCGTATGCAGCGCAGGGCTGCTCGAATCCCGCATGACAGCGTCAGGCGCCGAGGTGAAGCCTCAGCTCAACAGGATCGGGGCGATTCGGATCGATGGCGACGAGGTCGTCGTCCGTCCGAAGGCCGCCTTCTCCTCGGTGCTCTTCATGCTGGGGTACGCGGCGGACCCGGGCTTCCGACCGGAAGAGGTCTCCGGCGACGGCAGGGAGATCTTCCCCGCGGTCGCCGAGACGTACGCGCGCATCGCGGAACGTGCACTCGGGCACGGCCTCCTGCAGGGGTACCGACGGTACGACGAGAGCGCCATGACGGTGCGCGGGCGGGTCCGGTTCTCCGACCAGATGTCGCGCCGCGGCGGACGACTCCTCCCGATCGAGCTGACGGTCGACGACTACTCGGCCGACATCGTCGAGAACCGGATCCTGCGTGCGGCCGGCCGGCTGCTGCTCGCCGTGCCCCGCGTGTCGCCGGACGTCCGGCGGCGCCTGGCGCACCTCGACTCGAGACTGTCGGAGGCAGCCCTCCTGCGGCCAGGGACGATGACACCGTCGTGGCAGCCGTCGCGGCTGAACCAGCGCTATCAGCCCGCCCTGCGCTTCGCCGAACTCGTGCTCGCACGCATCACGCCCACCACGACGAACGGCGGCCACACCGTCGCCTCCTTCGTCGTCAATATGGCGGAGGCGTTCGAGGCATTCGTGACCACGACTCTGAGCAGCGCTCTCTCAGGGGTCTCGCGTGGCGTCAGTATCGGTCAGTTCCCCGCTCATCTCGATCTCGAACGACGCCAGCCGATCCGACCCGACTTCGTCCACGTCGCCGGCGGCCGACCAGTGGTCGTCATCGATGCCAAGTACAAACTCGGGCCACCGAGGGTCGAGGACCTCTACCAGATGCTGGCCTACTGCACAGTGCTCGGGCTGGCTGAAGGGACGCTCGTCTACGTCTCGAGCGCCGGAGACCCGAGTGATCGGACAGCGACGGTGAAAGGCTCCGGTGTCGTGGTTCGGACGGTGCGGATCGACGTCACGAGGCCGCCCGCCGAGATGCTCGCTCAGCTGGACGACATCGGTCGAGCGGCTGCCAGGCGGGCAGGGATCAATACTTCTTCCGGCCTCTGAACTCCGCGCCTCGTCGTAGGGCCGCCTGCTCCATCGGACGACTCAGCCGAGACGGCTGCCACGACGGTGTCATCGTCCCTGGCCGCAGGAGGGCTGCCTCCGACAGTCTCGAGTCGAGGTGCGCCAGGCGCCGCCGGACGTCCGGCG
>NZ_PSWB01000028.1:0-46319 GCF_002931865.1 Rathayibacter sp. AY1C7
GGCTGGGACGGCTGACGCGGCGCGTCCAAGGCGGGCGCCCGCGAGCCCCGCGCAGCCGCCCGCCTTGGACGCGCCGCGTCAGCCGTCCCAGCCGCCGGGGAGGTCGCGGACCACCCGCCAGCGCGGGTCGAGCTGCGTCGCCGCCCCTCCGTTCCACGCGCGGCTGTGGAACCACGGCGCGATCACGTCGGCGCCGCCGTGCACGTGGTCGCCGAGATGCGCGCCCCAGTACGAGAAGGTCGAGTTCGTCAGCACCAGGCGGCGGGACGCGGCCAGCAGGGCGAGCTGCTGCGGCACCGGCGTCCCCGCCCCCGGGAAGCGCACCTCGACGCCCTCGAGGACGCGGGCCAGCTTCACCCGGCACCAGTCGAGGTCGTCCGACACGATCAGGACGCTGCGCACGGGCTCCCGCTCGCGGGCCAGGGCGAGCGCCGCGTCGACGTACTCGACCACGTCGAAGGAGTAGCGGCCGCGGAAGGCCGGGACGCTGTAGTAGTCGCCGCGCCGGATGTTCACGGTGAGGTCCGCCTCCGATCGCGCCGCCGCCGCGAGAGCGGTGAACGGGCCGCCGGGCGGGAGCAGCATCGTCGCGACGAAGTCCGCCAGCTCATCCGTCGTGAACTCCACGCCGAGCTCCTGGTGGACGCTCCCGAGCTCGCGGGGGCTGAAGAACGACATCTCCGCCGGGGGCACCACGAGCTCCTCGAGGACCCGCGGGAAGACCTCCGCCCACTCCGCGGTCCTCCGCGTCGCGCGCACCGCGGTCGGCACCCCGCGGCTCCGACGGGCGTGGGCCTGCAGCCAGAAGTAGGCGAGGTTCCCGACCCCGAACGACTCGCCGGGCAGCAGCACCGTCGTGCCCCGTCGGCGGAGGGGCGCCAGCAGCGCGGAGCGGACGTCGCCGAGCGTCACCACCGCGGGCCTCCCCCGCTCACGAGAGCTCTCCGAGCGCCACGAGCTGGGCGAAGCCGGGGTGCGCGGCCCGCACCTCCTCGAAGGTGCCGGCCCCCTCGATCCGGCCGCCGTCGAGGAAGAGCAGCCGGTCGGCGCCGCGCACGGTCGAGAGCCGGTGGGCGACCACGAGGACGGTCATGCTGCCGTGCAGCTCGGCGACGGCCCGCGAGATCTCGTGCTCCGTGCGGTTGTCGAGCGCCGAGGTCGCCTCGTCGAGGACGAGGACCGAGGGGCGCCGGTACAGCGCCCGGGCGAGGCCGAGCCGCTGGCGCTGGCCGCCGGAGAGGCGGACGCCGCGCTCGCCCACGCGGGTGTCCAGACCCTGCGGCAGCCCGCCGACGAACTCCTCGAGCTGCGCCGTCCGCAGCACCTCGCGCACGCGCTCGTGGTCGACCTCGGCCGCCGGCACCCCGAAGGCGACGTTCGCGGCGACGGTCGCGTCCAGGAGGAACACGTCCTGCGGCACCACGCCGAGCCCCGCATACCAGGCCGCCGGGTCCTCGTCGATCGGCCGCCCGCCGCAGAGGATCCGGCCGCTCGTGGGCGGGAGCAGGCCGAGGACCAGGTCGAGGAGGGTGCTCTTGCCGGCGCCGCTGGATCCGACGAAGGCGGTCGTGGCGTTCCGCTGGATCACCAGCGAGACGTCCCGCACCACGTCCACGTCGGAGTCGGCGTAGCGGTACGTGACGTGCTCGAGCGCGATGTCGCCGGAGTAGCGGCCGCCCGGCCCGGGCGTCTCGTCGTGCGCCCCCTCGGAGGCGAGCTCCTCGGCCGCCTCGGAGACGATCCGCAGCCCCGCCTGCCCGCTGCGCACGATCGCGAACGTGGCCGAGACGCGGTTGAGCGTCGGCAGGGCGCGGAGGGAGGCGGCCGCGAAGACGCCCAGGACGGAGAGCGCCTCGGCGCCGGAGCCGGTGGCGACGAGGATCCCCGAGACGCCCACGACGGCGACGACGAAGCCGATCTCGAGCAGGTACTTCGGCAGCTCCGAGACGAGCGAGAGGGAGCGCAGAGCCTGGGCGCTGCGGCGCTTGGCCCCGCTGAAGCCGGCGACCAGGCTCGCCGCGCTCGAGGTCAGGCGCGCCTCGCGGAACCCGTCGAGCGAGGGGAGCAGGAACTGCCACGACTCCAGCGCGGCCTCCGCCATCTCCTCGCCGATCCGGCCCTGCCGCCGCCGCAGGAGCGCCTGGACGCCGCCGAGCAGCACCGCGAAGAAGACGGCCGCGAACAGGGTCGCGACCGGCGAGGCGACCAGCAGGATCGCCACGATCGCGACGAGCACCAGCAGGTCGGAGGCGATGCCGATCACGCCGAGGAGCACGCCGGCCGCCTGCGCGCTGGCGTCGTTGATGGTCCGGTACACCTCGGCGAGGCGCCGGGAGCGGTGGACGGCGTAGGGCGCGAGGACGTACCGCCGGAGCAGCTCCGTCGCAGCGTCGGCCGAGATCCGCGTGGTGCGGCCGAGCAGCCACCACCGGAAGACGATCGTCCCGGCGCTCTTGAGCACGAAGACGACCGCGACGAAGCCGGCGATGATCGGGAGGAGGGTCTGGACGTCCGTCGAGCCGAGGACGCCGGAGAGGACGCCGAGCGCGCCCGTGGTGGTGTCGGTCCCGGTGAGCAGCGCCATGAGCGGCACCATCGCGGCGACGCCCAGGGTGTCGAGGACCGCGAGCGCGAGGGAGCCCGCGACGGCGGCGGTGATCCAGCCCGGAGAGGCGGCACCGGCCAGCGAGAGGAGGGTGCGCAGTCCCGGTCGCAGGGACCCGCCGCTCACGCCGCCACCCCCTCGTACACGGCGGCGATCCCGCCGCACATGGCGGCGACGTCCCGCACGGCGCGAGGAGCCGCGGCCCTCGACGCCTGCCGCTCCAGCGCCGCGGCCACCGCCTCCGGGTCGTCGGCGTCGACCAGCGAGTCCCGCTCGACGATCTCGGGGTTCCCGCCCACCGCGGAGGCGACCACGCCGATCCCGCGGGCGGCCGCGTCGAGCAGCGTGTAGGAGCAGTTCTCCCAGACCGAGAGCTGGGCGACGACGTCCGCCGCGGCGAGCGCCGCCTCCGGATCGGTGAAGCCGGGGAAGGACACCGCGTCGCCGAGGCCGAGCCGCTCGGCCCGGGCGCGAAGGGCGCCGTCGAGCGGTCCCTCGCCCGCGACGGTCAGCGTGGCGCCGGGGACGCGCCGGTGCAGCACCGCGAAGGCCTCGAGCAGCGCGTCCAGGCGCTTCTCCGGCGCCAGGCGCGCGAGCGAGAGGACCCGGAGGGAGCCCGGCTCCCCCGGCTCGCGGTCGCGGGGCGCGGCGTCGACTCCGTTCAGCACGACCTGCACCGGCAGGCTCGGCCGCCACTTCTCGATCATGGTGCGGCGGGTGGCCTCCGAGACGGCGATCGCGCCGTCGAAGGACCGCAGCCGCGCGTGGTGCGCCGCCGCGGTCGTCCGCGCCCGCAGGGCGGTGCGGTGGTAGACTTCGGGCCCGGCGATGCCGTGCTCCGTCGTGACGCGGTGGACCCCGCGGGGCAGCGGGGTCGCCGCGGCCACGAGGTCGGCGTGGGCGAGGTGGGAGTGGACGATCGCCGGGCGGAGAGCCGCCGCGGTCGCGCGCAGGGTCGCCACGGAGGCGGCGGCGCCGGCGGACACTCCGAAGCGCCCGGTCGTCACGGCCGAGCCCTGCTCCCGCAGCCGCTCGGCGAGCGCTCCCTCCGGGCAGAGCACGACGAGCCGGTGGCCGGGGATCCCGTGCCGGGCGGCGTCGAGGACGTGGCGGGCCACCCCGCCGAACTCGCCGACCGGCACCGTCCAGAGCGCGAGCGGGGTCACAGCCACTCCTCCAGCCGCTCGAGCGCGGTCCAGAAGCCCTCGCCGCTGTTCACGTGCCCCTGCCAGATCTCGGGGATGAACGGCACCCCGGGCGCCAGCTCGTCGAGCGACGCCGCGAAGTCCGGCCAGTCGATCTCGCCCTCGCCGATCTGCACCCCCTCGCCGTCGACACCCGTCGCATCGACGAGGTGCAGGTGCGCGCTGAGCGGAGCGAGCAGCGCCACCGCCTCCGAGAAGGCGAGCCCGAGGTGGTTCGCCGCGAGCTTGGTGTGCGAGGCGTCGAGGCAGAGCGGCGTGCCGGTCGCGGCCGCGAACTCGGCGGTGTCGCGCGGGTCCACGAAGAGGTTGTGGAACTGCTGCCCGCCCATGAGCCACGGGTAGGGCGGGAGGGTCTGCGCCAGCACGCGGACGCCGCTCGCGTCGATCCGCTCGAGGGCGTCGGCGACGCGCTCGTAGAGGGGAGCGCGCTGATCCGGAGCCACGTGCGCGTGCCGGGTGAAGCCGCCCATCGTGACGACCATCATCGGGTCCTCCTCCTGGCGGAACCAGCGCGCGAGGCTCCGGGTGGTCTCGACGGTGCGCTGCACCTCCGCGATCGAGCGCTCCCACACGTCGTCGTCGAAGGAGGCGAGGTCGACGAGGAAGTCGCCCGCGAACAGGTCCGGCAGGTGGGTGGTGAAGCCGGAGTCGAGGCGGCGGGTGAACACGTCGTCCGGCTCGATCTCGAGGTCGCGGTACGAGAAGTGGAACTCGAGGAAGTCGGCGTTCGACTCCGCGGCGAGCGCCGCGTGGTCGTGGTACCGCACCGGCAGGCCCCAGGGGCGGCGGAACCGGAACGGCCGGCCGGACGGCGTGCTCTCGCGCAGGTCGCCGGCGAAGAAGAACCCGCCCTCCTCGACGTCGCGGTGGAGGGCGCGGCCGAGCAGCTGCGGCAGCTCGTTGGGCTGGAGGCCCCGGCCGGGGCTGCGGACGACGACATCGGCGGCGCGCACCACGTCCCCGATCGAGAGGTCGCGGGAGGCGACCAGCGACTTCGCGAGCGAGACGCGGTTCATCGACTCCCCCGTCGAGACCGATCGGGCGTCGCGCGTGCCGAGCGAGTCCTCGATGTCGCGGATCTCGCCGACCATGCGGCGGAACTCGTCCGGGAGCAGGGACACCGTGTGGTCGTTGCCCTCCATCCCCCGGTCGACGGTGAAGTGCTTCTCGACGATGCGGGCCCCGCGGGCGACGGCGGCGACGGGGACATGCCAGCCCCGCTCGTGGCCGGAGTAGCCGACGACGCCGCCGCCGATCTCGGCGAGCCGGTCGAGGTAGGCGAGGTTGAGGTCGCGGTAGGGCGCCGGGTACGTCGACTGGGTGTGCAGCAGGGCGAAGGAGGTGCCGAGCGAGCGCAGCAGCGCGACCGACTCGAGGATCTCGGACTCGCGGGACATCCCGGTGCTGAGCAGCAGGGGCAGTCCCCGGGTGCCGGCGTCCTCGATCAGCCCGTGGTTGGTGAGGTCCGCCGAGGCGATCTTGAGGCCCGGGATCCCGTAGTCGACGAGGGCCTGCACGCTCGGGGCGTCCCACGGGGTGCAGAGGACGTCGATCCCGGCGTCGGCCGCGTGGTCGAAGACCCGGAGGAGCGGCTCGGCGGGCAGCGAGAAGCGGCGCAGGAGGTCGATCGTGTACTGGGCGCCGAGGTCCTCCCCCGCGGTGGCCCCGCCGGCGCGCCGGTAGAGGGAGTCGAGGTCGCGCAGCTGGAACTTCACCGCGTCGGCGCCCGCCTCGACCGCGAGGTCGACCAGCCGCCGCGCCAGATCGACCGAGCCGTTGTGGTTGTTGCCGATCTCCGCGATCAGGAAGGCCGGGTGGCCGTCGCCCACCTCGTGGCGGCCGATCCGCAGCGCCCGATCGCCCTCGACCGCGATCGCGACGAGGTGCCCGCGGTCGTCGACGAGCGGGAGGTGGCTGATCCCGTCGCGGCCGAGCCGGGCGGCGATCGCGGTGGCCGGCTCGTCCGCTCCCGCCGTGCGGACGGCGGTGTTCGCGACGGCGAGGGCCGGGACGTCGAGGGAGGCCGTCGGGTTCGCGATGATCCAGCGGCGGAAGTCGCCGTCGGACACCGACCCGCGGAGGATCCCGTGCCCGTCGACGCAGAAGACGATCCGCTGCTTGTTCGCGTTGATCTTGGCCAGCGCGGTGAGCACCGGGTCCTCGGCGAAGACGATGAACGGGGCGAGGTGCCGGTCGATGATCATGCGCCGCCTCCCGCCGACAGGCTGAGGAGGGTCTGCTCGACCACCGCGAGGTCCGCCTCGGTGTCGATGTCCCCGCCCTCCGCCTCGTCCATGACGAACAGGCCGACCCGGCCGCCGATCCGGTTGTTCTCGCGCTCGTAGACCTCGGTGCGGGTGAGGTAGAGGGACCCGGTCTCGCGGTAGAAGAAGTCGGCCTCGGCGAGGTCCTGGCGCCGCGGCCGGGCCGTGACGTCGTACTGCGGCACGGCGGACCCCTCCTGCAGCCGCCAGAGGAACGGCGTCTGCGGGACGACGCCCACCAGCGAGTCGACCCCCGTCGAGGCGAACTGCTCGAGCGCGCGGGCGAGGGTGCCCGGGAGCCGGATCGGCGAGGTCGCCTGGAGCAGCATCACCGCGTCCGGGCGGCGCCCCAGCGCGGCCCGGTGCTCGATCGCGTGGAGCACGACGGGCTCGGTCGCCGTCTCGTCGCGCGCCAGCTCGGCGGGCCGGAGGAACGGCACGTCCGCTCCCGCCCCCTCCGCGATCGCGGCCAGCTCGGGGTCGTCGGTCGACACGAGCACGTCGAGACCGGCGGCGAGCGCCTGCTCGATGCTCCAGACCACCAGCGGGCGGCCAGCGACGGGGCGGGCGTTCTTGCGCGGGACGCCCTTCGAGCCCCCGCGCACGGGGATGACGCAGAGAACGGTCACGGGGTGCCTCCTTCGGCGATGGCGAGTGCCCGGCGGGCGACGGCGACGGCCGGCTCGACGGCCGGGACGGGCGGAGCCGCGGTCGGCGTCTGCCCGCCCCAGCGCGCGAGCCGGTACCGGCTCCAGAACTCGAGCACCCAGGCGGGCGGGTCCTCGCAGACGACCCACGCGGGGATCCCGGCGGCCGCGGCCTCGAGGACCCCGGTCGAGAAGATCGAGGCGACCGGCCGGGCCTGCGCGGCGAGGTCGCCGCCGCGGAGCACCCGGATGCCGCGGCGCTCCCACCGCGCGTGCTGCCAGCGCGAGCGGCGGTCGACCTCGGCGGGGTGGGGGCGGTAGTCGGCGCCCGCCTCGCGGCAGAAGCGGGAGGCGGTGGCCGCGGCCGTCCGCCGGGGCAGCTCCGCGCCGTGCAGCTGGCCGAGGAACAGGGGCCGCTCCTCGAGCCTCTCGGGACGCGGGCGGCGCGACGCGGTCCAGAGCAGCTGGCTGCCGACGACCTCGGTCTCCACGTCGCTGCGGCCGGAGGTCCAGAAGGCCGCGTCCTCCTCCGAGAACGCCAGCAGTGTCGCTCCGGGCGGGAGCGGCGGGGCGGAGGGGGTGAGCAGCCCGTGCTGCACGACCAGGAAGCGGGCGCCGAGGATCGCGGACCAGCGGTGGGCGGCCGCTCCCGCCGCGAGGAAGTGGCCGGTGGCGATCACGGCGCGGAGGCTCCGCAGCTCGGCGGGCGGGTCCGCCTCCGGGTCGACCGGGTGCGCACTCCAGCGGCCCGGCAGCAGCCCGGACAGCGCGTCGCCGGCTCCGGAGGGAGCGAGGACCGCCGCGGGAGCCCCGCCGAGAGGAGCGAGCGAGGCCGCGGTCGAGGCGAGGGCGCTCGCCGTCGACGCCTCCACCGCGAGCAGGACGGCGGGCCGGTCGCCGCGCACGTGCAGCACCAGGCGGGTCGGCTCGGAGCGCCGCAGCGCCGCCCGGGCGGTGCGCAGCGGGTCGCGGCCGCGCTGCCAGCGGCGCCAGGCCTCCAGGTCGGTCGGGTGCGTCAGCGCCACAGGGCCCTCACCTCCCGCATCCGGTGCACGAAGGTGTGCTCGGCGCCGGTGCGGCGCGCGCCCGCCTCGCGGATGCGCCGCGCCCACGAGGGGTCCGCGCCCGCCCGCCGCACGTGCTCGACGAGCTGGTCGCGCTCCTCGAAGACGAGCACCTCGCTGCCCACCTCGTAGAACTCCGCCACCTCGGGCCGGTCGATCAGGGTCAGCGCCCCGACGCCCGGCGCCTCGAAGGCGCGCATCGAGAGTCCGCCGTGGCCCGCGCCGTGCAGAGCCAGGGTCGCGGTCGAGCCGGCCATCACTCCGTAGTAGCCCGCCCGCGGGACGTCGCGGCGGGCGGGGACGCCGGCCGAGCGCCAGCGGCCGGTGCGCGCCACGTCCCAGGGATGGCGCGACCACTGCCGCCCGTACGCCTCGACCGCGACCCCGCCGGCCGCGAGCTCCCGCAGCACGCGCTCGCGCTCGGGGTAGCGGGCGCCGACGAAGGTCACCGCGGCGGAGGGGCGGGGACGGAAGGAGAGGAGGGAGTCGAAGGCGTCGGGCAGGTGCCCGGCCGGAACCCCCGCGCGGGCGAGCTCGGCGACGTCGGCGGCGGAGTAGCTGACGATCGACACCGCCTCCCCGGCGAGGGAGCGCAGGCGGTCGACGGGGTGCCCCATGTTGCGGAGCTCGTCGTAGAGCCAGAGCACCACGGGGACGCCGGCGCGGCCGACCTCCTCCCACCAGGCGTCGCCGAGGGAGTCGCCCTTCACCACGAGGACGGCGCGAGGCCGGACGGCGCGCAGCGCCGCGATCGCGCGGTCGGTCTCGGCGCGCATCGACGAGCGCCGGAGCCGGCCCCCGGGGAGCCGGTGGCCGAGCGCGTCGCGCACGTGGGCCAGCCCGGTCGCGGCGTCGTAGCGGTGGACGACCACGTCGTCGCCCAGGTGGGCCAGCGCCGACTCGAGCGCCTCCCAGTAGCCGTGGAAGACCGGGCTCACCACGAGCACGGGCCCGCTCACCGGGACGCCGCCTCGGCGGCGGCGACGAGCCGGAGCTCGCGCCGGAGGACGGCCAGCGGGCGCACGTCGCTGCCGGCGGCGGCGCGCACCGCGTTGGCGGCGAGGTTCACGGCGGAGGCGGCGCGCAGGGCCGCGGCGAGGGCGGCGGGGCGTCCGCCCCACTTGCGGGCGTAGCGCAGGCGCGAGGCGACCAGCCAGACCAGCCGGCGCGCGGGGTCGGAGGAGCCGCCTCCCGTGTGCTCGGCGACGACGGAGCCGGCGAAGACCGAGGGCACGCCGCGCTCGCGCAGCCGGCGCTGGAGGTCGACCTCCTCGCAGTTCATGTGGAAGGACTCGTCGAACCCGCCGACCGCGCGGAACTCGGCCACCGGCAGCAGCATCACGGCGCCCACCACCCAGTCCACCGGCACCGTCGCGCCCGGGGCGCACCGGGTGTCGTGGCCGACGGCGGCGTGCAGCCGCGGGCGCCAGCGCGCGAGCGGAGTGAGCCACTCCACGACGTAGTGGCGCAGCCGCGGGAAGCGCCGGCCGACCCACTGCCGCTCCCCGCCCGCGTCGACGAGGTCCGGAGCGACGACCGCGGGCAGCCACGGCCGTCCCGCCTCGAGCAGGTCGCGGAGGAAGGAGGGTCCGACGACGAGGTCGCTGTTGAGCACCAGGAGCAGCGGGTGGCGCGCCCGGGCGGCGCCCGTGTTCACCGCGGCGCCGAAGCCGCCGTTCCGCTCGCGCCGCACGACCTCCACTCCGTCGTTCCCGGCCGGGAACGGGACCGGGGAGGCGTCGTCGACGACGACGATCTCGAGGGCGGGGGGCGACTCCTGGCTGCGGAGCCGCTCGACGAGGGCGAGCGCGGGCGCGGGGTCGCCGTAGTGCGGGATCACGACGCTCACCCCCTCGGCGGTCACCTCGCGACCGTCTCGGCGGCGCGATCCCGGCGGAGCGAGCGGCGGGTGCTCCGGACGGTGGCGGCCGGGGGCTCCGCGCCGACGGGCAGAGCGCCGAGAGCGGGGAGGATCACCCGGAGCAGGGCGTCGATGTCCTCGACGGCCGCCGCGGCGACGTCCGGTCCGCGCCCGAACGGGTCGGCGAAGTCGTCCTCGGCGCCGTAGGGGGCGGTGTCGTCGGCGAGCAGCCGCAGGAGCGGGACGCCGGGGGCGGCTCCCGCCAGCCGCGCCGCCCGGCGGACCGTGGTGGTGCGCCGCGCGGCGGCCGGGAAGTGGCGGGTGACCCACTCGCGCTGGCCCGCCTCGAACACGAGCACGGGGTCGGTGCCGGCGAGCATCCGGCCGTCGACCTGGCGCGCGCGGTGCCCGGCCGTGGAGAGCCCGCGGGCCCGCAGCGCATCGCTGAGCTCGGGGTCGAGCCCGCGGCCGACCTCCGCGTGCGTTCCCGCGCTCTCGACCCGCCAGTCGGAGCCGGCGCCGAGCAGGCGCGCCGCGATCAGCTCGGCCGAGGGCGACCGGGCCACGTTCGCATGGCAGAGCAGGAGCAGGCGCCCGCTCATCGAGCCGCCCGGCGGGACGTCTGCGGAGGCAGGGCTCGCGACTCCACCGGGGCGAGCTCGGACCGGCGCGGTGCCGTCGCCGCGCGCTTGCGCCCCGTCGCCGGCTGCGGCTCGGCGTAGTACGCGTTCTTGCGGTCGTAGTAGTAGTACCCGGTGTCGCCGTCGCGGGCGGTGACCATGTTGAGCACGGTGCCGAGCACGCGGGCGCGGACCTGCTGGACGATCCGCCGGGCGGCGACGACCTCGGGCCGGCGCGTCTGGTTCGAGGCGACGACGAAGACGACGCCGTCGACGACGGTCGCGACGATGGAGGCGTCGGTGACGGGCAGCACGGGCGGCGCGTCGATGATGACGAAGTAGTCCTTCGAGAGGCGCGCGACCAGGGCGCGCATCGCCTCGGAGCCGAGCATCTCGGACGGGTTGGGCGGGATGTGCCCGGCCGGGAGGGCGTAGAGGCCCGCGGTGCCGGTGGGGCGGATCGCGTCGTCCACGGGGATCTGGTGGCTGAGGACCTCGCTGAGGCCGATGGCGCCGTCGATGTCCAGCATCCGCGCCACGGAGGGCCGGCGGAGGTCCGCGTCGACCAGGAGGGTGCGCTGCCCGGACTCCGCGGTGACGCGGGCCAGTCCGGCGGCGATCGTGGACTTGCCCTCGGCCTGGTTGGCGCTGGTGATCACGACGCTGCGCGTCTCCTCGTCGACGCTGGAGAAGCGCAGGCCCGTCCGGAGCGAGCGGAACGCCTCCGCGGTGAGCGCGTCGGTGCCGCGGCGGCCGCCGGTCCGGCCCGGGCGTCCCGCCTTGGGGATGCGGCCGAGGACGCCGACGCCGAAGAGCTCGGTGAGGTCGTCGACGGTCCGCACGCGGATGTCGAGGGCCCGGCGGAGGAAGGCGAGACCGAAGCCGAGAACGAGCCCGCCCAGGGCGCCGAGCAGGATGTTCCGCACCCAGTCGGGGCTCGTCGGGGCGGCGGGCGGCTCCGCGTTCTCGAGCGGGACGACGGTGATCTGCGGTGTGCGGTCCGCGGTGGACTGCGTCTCGATGTCGGTGATGACGGCCGCCAGCGCCGCGAGCGCCCCGTTGGCCAGGGCGGCGGCGTTCTGCGCGGTCCCGGCCGCGGCGGTGACCTCGATCAGGGTGCTGCCCGGAGCGACCCTCGCGGTGAGGCGGCCGCTCAGGGCCTCCCCGCCGGGGTTCGCCTCCGGGTCGGCCTCGATCCGCTCGGAGACGGCGCTGCTCGAGATCAGCGGCAGGTAGGCGTTGGCCCGGGTCACCGCGGTCTGCGACCCGCTGATCGCATCGGCCGAGCTGCCGTCGCTCGCGGCGATCACGAATCCGGCCGAGCTCGACTCGTAGACCTTCGGAGTGAGGAACGAGAAGGCGGCCATCGCCAGGGCTCCGACGAGCACGGCGACCACGAGGGTCCGCCAGTTCCGCCGGATGAATGCGATGAGATCGACGACAGTCACTGCGCACCTTTCTGCGTGCCGCGCATGCGCCGCACGACGATGCTGAGGTGTCGGTCACGCTAGCAATGCGGAGCGCCTTTCCCTAGGCGGTCCCCGACCCCTCGGGAGGCCCTTTCTGCGAGGATGACGACATGTCCGCGCCAGGGGGAGAGATCGTCGTCGAGAGGCGTTACCCGCTCGTTCACGCGGCCTTTCCGATAGCACATTCCACTCGGATACTCGATGCCGTCCTGATGGGCCTCCTGGTCTACCGGCTCCCCACCCCCTTCCTCCCGGGGAGCGTCCCGCTGGCCCAGACGGCGCTGGCCGCCCTGGTCCTCGTCAGCCTCTTCCGGCGGCCCACCCGCCGTCTCGGACGGGCCGCCTGGTACCCGTGGCTGTGCCTCGCACTGCTCGCCTTCGTCCTCGCCGGCTCGTCCTTCGACGGCCTCGACGCCCTGCGCCGGGCGGCGAACATCGCGCTCGTCATGCTCGCCGCGGGCTTCCTCGCGAGCGGGCGGATCGACGTGGTCTCGGGGCTCAAAGGACTCGCCGCGGCCCTGTCGCTGAACGCTGTGCTGTTCGTCGCGGGACTCGCCCCGGACAGCTACCAGGGCGCACTGACCGGCTTCCTCCAGGACAAGAACGTGGCCGGTCTCGTCTACGGAGCGGCGGCGCTGCTGGTCTCGGCGCTCAGCTCGCGGCTGTGGCTGCGGGTCGGCGTGCTCGCGCTCGGGGCCGCCGCGGTCGTCGCCACCGACTCCCGCACGTCCATGGCGGCCTACGCCTGCGCGCTCGTGTGGCTCGTCGCGGCGCCGTACCTGCGCCTGCTCTTCCGCGCGCTCCTCGGCGGCGGCCTCGTCCTGCTGTTCCTCTGGGCCGAGCGGAACCTGGCGACGGCGGGCGACTACGGGGTGGAGCGGGCCGGCTCCGACGCCCTGCGCGCCCGCATCCTCGACGCCTCGGTCGACAAGGCGGCGCTCTCGCCGTGGACCGGCTCCGGACTCGGCGAGGCGACCGCGCGGGTCGACGGGATCGACTGGTTCTTCCACAACTCCTACCTGGCGCTGATGGCCGAGGGCGGCGTCGTGCTGCTCGTCGGCGTCGTCGGCACCGTGCTCGTGGCCGGCTTCGCGACGACGGCCGCCGGGGCCGGGAGCCGCCCGGGGCACGCGGTCGGCGCGGCGAGCATCCTGGTGCTGCTGTGCGCGACGCAGCTGGGCGAGGTGTTCTTCGCCCCGATCTCGTTCGTCGTGATCGGCGCGGGTCTCGCTCTGCTCGCGGAGCGGTCCGCTCGCGCCCGCGCTCTGCCGCCGGAGTAGCGCCTCCCGCGTCCGCCCGATCCGGCGCGGATCCACGGGTCCGGGGCGCGGAGGTCCCGGTCGGCGGGCCCTTCCCGGCGCGACGGAGGTCGCCTGGTGGGGCCCCGGCCGACCGCCGCTCAGACGCGGCCGCGCTCGCGGACCGCGTCGCGGAGGACCGCGCGGACGCCCGCCCACATGTGCCGCGCGTTCAGCTCGGCCAGCACCCGCTCCCGGCCCGCGCGGGCGACCTCGGCCCGCTTCCCGTCGTCGCTCAGCACCGCCTCCAGCACCGCCGCGATCCCCGCTGGATCGTGCAGGGGCAGCGAGAAGGACGTCTCGCCGTCGCGGACGTAGCCGGTCATCGCGGCGCTCGCGGTGACCGCCGTGCAGGTCCCGCAGCCGGAGGCCTCCAGGAGGACGCTCTGGCCCGTCGGGTAGGCGAGGTCGTGGCTGGTGACGACGACGAGCTCGGCGTCGCGCAGGTTGTCGCGGTGCCGACCGACCGGGACGGGATCGTGCAGGACGACGTTGGCCGGCAGCGCCCGGGACGGCCGCCGCGCAGGAGTGGTCACGATGTCGAACCGCCGGTGCGGCAGGCGCTCGGCGGCGGCGACCAGCGAGTCGAAGTCGCGCCCGCGGTCGACCCCGACGGCGAGCACCTCGAACCGCTTCGGACGCGGAGGAACGGGCCGGTAGTAGTCGGAGTCGACCCCGAAGAGGACCGGTGCGATCCGCCGCTCATCGACGCCGTGGCGGGCGAAGACCTCGCGCTGGTTCTCGCTGAGCACGACGAGCCGGTCCACGCCCTGGAGCAGCCGGACCACCTGTCGGCGCCGCTGCGGCGAGCCGGTGAGCAGCTCCTCCGCCCACCAGCAGGAGAGGACCACGAGCGGCGTGCGGCCGTACGGCCCGAGCCGCGCGCGCCGGAGCAGCGCGGGGAGGCCCGCCTCCGGCTCGAGCACGCAGAGCACCGCGTCGGCCGAGCGGACCGCCCGGAGCGCGCGCAGCTGCGTGTCCACGTTCAGCCCCGTGCGGTGCTCCACGACGTCGCGGAGCTTCACGTGCGCGGGCCGAGACGCGTGACCGGGGACGAGGAGCCGCGTCGAGTCGTCCCGGAGGAGGTCGGCCCGGTACGGCAGCCTCCCGCGGGCGAAGGGCTCACCCGGAGCCAGGCGCAGTGTCGGGTGCTTGAGGAACAGTCCGAGCACTCTGAGGACTTCCGGTTCGCGGGTCATCGTCGTCCTTTCCCGAGGGAGGAGGAGAGGCTCCCCGCGGCATTCCTCGGAAAGTGGATCGGTCTCCTGGCGGGAGGATCAGGAATCATCGGAGAGGGCCATCCGCGCCAGAAGTCCGTCGATAGCCGACTTCCCGGAGGACGGGGAGTAGGAATCGTTCCAGCGGGCACGATCCCTCTCCCGCGACTCCGATAGTCCTCTCTTCTTCCGGGCTCTGATCAGCTCGGCCAGAGCCCGCGGATCCCCGGCTCGGAACGTGGCGTCGATCGACGGGCCGACGACCTCGGGGAGCGCACCGGCATCGCTCACCACCACGGGGACGCCGGCCGACATCGCCTCCGTCACGACCAGGCCGAACGACTCCGGCTGCACCGACGGCACCACCAGGAGGTCGATCCGCGAGAAGAGGTCGCCGGGCTCGATCCACCCCGGCCGGTCCACCAGAGCGGCGACCGGAGCGAGGGCCGCCTCCACCTCGCGACGCTCCCGCTCCGCCACGAACCGGGGCTCGCCCGCCAGCACCAGGCGATACGCGCCCGGTTCCCCGGCCTCCAGCAGCGCCAGCGCCTCGGTGAGGACCCGCACCCCCTTCGCGAGCGAGGGACGCCCGAGGAAGCCGAGGACGGTCGTCCCGTCCTCCCGCGGCCGCGCCTCCGGCAGGTCGACGCGGCGGCTCCAGTTCGGCAGCACGGTCGACCCGGGGACGACCCCCGCGAGGTAGCGGGAGGGGACGAGGGTCGCCAGCGCGCCGCGGCGGGCCACGGGCGCGAGCAGCCGCTGCAGGCCGGACGGGCGCTGGTGCAGGTGCACGATCCGCCGCGGACGCCCTGCCGTCGCCACGGCCGGCACCAGCCCGTTGCACCACAGCACGCCCTCGCGGGAGGACGCGTCCCAGCGCCGCAGCGCGCGCATCCAGGCGGGTCTGCCCGCGGCCTCGAGCTCGACGACCCGGTGGCCGGCGGCGAGGGCGGCGGCGACGAGCGCACGCGGCTCCGAGGGGCCGACGACCACGACAGGCACCTCGAGCGCCTCGAGCGCCTCCGCGATGCTCAGCAGCATCACCTCGCCGCCGCCGATGTCGCCGTTGTTGGTCGCGAGCGCCACCGGAGGCCGCCCGGCGCCGCCCGCTCCCCCGTGGATCATCCGCCGCCCCGCCCGCCTCCGTGCGGTGCCCCCGCGGCCCGCGCGCCCATCCTCACCGAGACGAGCGCCCGGCTCCACCGGGCCCGGCCGGGCTCCGCGGGCCGCGGGAGCGCTGGAATACTGACCGGATGGAGCTCGTGGGCGTTCTCTGGGCCGACGAGGCCGTGCCGCTCGTGTCGGCGTTCGTCCACCGGCGGGCCGACGCGGCGGGCCTGCGCGCACTCGTGCTCAAGGGACCGACCGCCGCCGCCGACCGGCTCCGGCCGCCCCGCGCCTCCGGCGACGTCGACCTTCTGGTCGCCCCCGACGACCTGCCCGGGATCCTGGCCCTCCTGGCCGCCGACGGCTGGACCGAGCGGCCCTGGCCGGACGGACCGACGCTCGCGGCCAAGCACTCGCGCTCCTACCGGCACGCCGCGTGGCCGGTCGACATCGACGTGCACTGGCGGTGGCCGGGATTCCTCGTGCCGCCGCGCGACGCCTTCGAGGCGCTGTGGAGCCGGCACCGGATCGTGGAGCTGGCCGGCCGTCCGGTCGCGACCGCGAGCGTCGCCGACTCGGCGCTCGTGCTGGCGCTGCACGCGCTCCGCGACGCCTGGCAGATCACGGACCCGCGCCTCACGCGGCCCTCCGACTACGACCTGCTCGTCGAGGCGGTGGCCGCCCGCGCGCAGCTGCACGCTCCGCTCCGGGCGGCGGCGGAGGAGCTCGGCGCCGTCCAGACCGCGCAGCCCTTCCTCGATGCGCTCGGCATCCGCGCGCGCGCCGGGGAGGTGCCCGCGGCCGAGCTGCGGGCGTGGCGGATCAACGCGAGCTCGCCCCACGCCTCCGCGGGGTGGGTGCAGGCCGTGCGCGCGGCCGGCTGGCGGCAGCGGCCGCTGCTCCTCGCCCGCGCCGTCTTCCCCGCTCCCCACGCCCTGCGCGCCGCCGACCCCGCCATCGGCCCGCGCCGGATCGACGTGGCGGCCGGCTGGTGGCGGCGGCTGCGCCGCGGCGCCCGCACAGCTCCGCTCGCGTGGGACCACCTCCGACGGACGGACAGGACCTGACATGACCCGCCGACTGATCCGCGCCCCCTTCGGGCTCGGCGTGCGCTTCACCTTCGACGACACCGTCCCCGACCGCTTCGTGGCGGAGGTGGAGGAGTCGTGGAACGACGTGGACGACGACGCCGATCGCCCGGGCTCCGAGTACCGGGTGTCGCTGACCGAGCCGGTCGGGGAGCCCGGAGTGATCGCGCAGCCGACCGAGGACGCCCTCGCCGAGCACATCGGCGCCGCGCTCACCCTCGCGGCGGCCGACGCCTGCGAGGGCCGGCTGCTCAGCGTTCACGCCTCGGCGGTCGCCCTGACCGACGGCCGCGTCGTCGCGTTCGTCGGCCGGCCCGGTGCCGGGAAGTCGACCCTCGTGAGCCTCGCCGCTCGGCGGTACGGGTACGTGACCGACGAGACGCTCGCCGTCCGCCGCGACGGGCGGGTGCTGCCGTTCCGGAAGCCCGTCGCCCTCCTCGACGGCGGCGACTGGAAGCGGCACCGCTCCCCCGCCGCGATGGGCCTGCAGCCGCTGCCGGACGCTCCGCTGCGCCTGGCCGCCCTGCTCCTGATCGCCCGCGACCCGTCCGGCCCGGCGGAGCCCCGGCTCGAGCCGATCGCCTTCGACGAGGCGCTCTCGGTGCTGCTGCCCGAGCTGAGCCACTTCGCACGGCTGCCCGCGGCGCTGCACCAGCTCGCCGGGCTGCTCGATTCCGTCGGCGGGGCGCAGGTGCTCCGCTACCGCGAGGCGGAGACGGTGCTGCCCCTCCTCGAGCGGATCGGGGAGCCGTCGTCGGTCGTCGCCGACGCGCCGGAGGCCGATCCGGCGGCGCCCGGCCCGGGCCTGCTCGCGCGCGCCGCCGGCGTCGAGTGGGTCGAGCGCGACGGAGTGGTCAGCTGCCTCCTCGACGAGCGGGTCGAGACGCTGACCGGGATCGGCCCGGTGCTGTGGCGCGTTCTCGGGACGCCCGCGACGGTCGACGCGCTGACCGGGGCCGTCGTCGCCGAGCACGGCGCCCCGCCCGCGGGCGACCCCCGGGCGCACGTCGAGGCCGTGCTCGACGCGATGGTCGAGCACGGCCTCGTGGTCCACGGCGCCTGACGGCGCCGAGCGCGCGGCTAGCCCGTGCGGACGTTCGGCCCGACGGAGCCGCGGGCGATGAACAGGTCGAGCAGGTTCACGAGCCCCACCGCGCGGATGTAGAGCGCCGCGACGTCGTAGCGGCCGACGGGGAGCGCCTCGAGGGCGGCGGGCCCGGTCGGGTTGGTCGAGCGGTTCTGCGCGTTGACGTCGATCTGGATGACGTCCCGCAGGGCGGCGAAGACCGGGGTGATCGCGGTGGTGACAACGGCTCCGACAAGAGCCGGCAGGGCCGCGAGCAGCGGGTTCAGCACGTTCAGGACCAGGGTCAAGACGTTGGCGGGCACGCCAGGGCCGTTCAGCGGGATCCCGAGGATCCTGATGTTCTCGCGCAGCCTCTGCGTGAGAACAGTGACCAGAGTCGTCGTGAAAGCGGTCAGGGCAGCTGCCGGAACGCCGAGACCGCTGTCCACGAGGAGAGTCGAGTTCGGTGGCAGGTTGTTGAGGAAGGCGGAGTAGGAGCCGAACTGCGTGCTCCCGGGCTGCCCGGGAGCAGGACCGAGAAGCGAGGCGAGATCGATCGTCAGCGTCGCCGGAGTCGTCCCGAGGCTCGCCTGGATCGGCTGACCTCCGCCGGGCAGGTTTCCCGCCAGGATGGCGGCGACGTCGACCGTGACAACAGCGACCGTGGCAACACGAATGTCTTCGATCAGAGCAAGGGCGTTCCTCACCGCGGTGACGAGAGCTGTCAGCGCCGTCGACGTGAGCACCAGGTTCAGCCTGGTGATCTGGTAGTCGCGCTGCAGGTTGTCCGACCCGGGCACGCAGGCCGACTGAAGAGCAGCGCGTCCGGTGACGGCGCCGATCTGCAGGGTGAGCCCGGCAACGTTGGTCAGGAGGTCAGACAGATCCGGCCTGCCGACGGCGGCGAGGATCGCCTGCAGGTTGACGGTGCCGAAGTCGGGGTAGCTCCCCGAGGTCGGGGTCAGCGCCAGCTGGCCGGCATTGGTGATCGCACCGGAGGCTCCGCGGACGGTGCCGGTGGTGCTCGCCTCCGCGTACTGGTTGAGGGTGCCGACGCCGGCGGGAGCCGCCAGCGTGAGGAGGGAGGAGAGCGTGCCGGTCAGCCCGGTCGCGTTCACGGCGATGCCGTTCAGTACCGTGGCGTTGACGCCGCCCGTCACGACGACCGGGTCGGGCGGATTCGGTCCCGACGCCGGCGCAGTCGCCGTCACGCCCGAGACACCGGCGACATTGTCGAGGTTCACGCCGCCGAGGAAGCCGCTGAGGAGGCGTCCGCGGGCGACCGCCTGGAAGACCGTCCCCACCGGGAAGCAGCTGATCGAGACAGCGGAGGCGGACTGCGCCAGCATCACCGCGGGCACCGACCAGACCGCTCCGGCCACGACCGTCCGCCGTGCGAAGACGCCCGCGGAATTCGCGCTCTTCTTCTCGCTCTTATCGCTGATATCGCTGGATGCGAGCGGATTAGACTCCGACATTGGCGGCCCTCCGGTGCTGTCGCTCGACGTACACCCCTTGGCGCGTCGGCGGCAAACATAGCGAGAGAGGCGTCGCGATAAGAGGCGCTGGCGGATTTCTACTCGCACTGGCGGTGATCAGCGGAGAGGACGCGGAGAAGATGGCAGAGGACCCCCGGCTCCTTCTCTGGCGGCGCCGCCCGGACACGGCCTCCGTCGATCTGAACGGGCGCGTCCTGGTGCTCCCGCTGGACGTCTCCCCGATGGGCAGCCCCTACGCGCTGCGCGAGAGCGTGGCCGCGACCTGGCGGGCGCTCGACGACGAGCCGCAGGACTTCTCCGGCCTGGCCGACCGGCTCGCCCGCCTCCACGCCACCGATCCCGGCGCCATCGCCGACGACCTGGCGCGCGTGCTGAGCGGGCTGGAGGAGCTGCTCCTGGTCGAGAGCAGCCCGCGCGGCGAGGAGTCCCGATGAGCGTCGCGAGCGTCGTCGTCCCCAGCTACGCGGGTGCGGCCCGCCTGCCCCGCCTCCTCGCCGCCCTCGCGGCTCAGACCCACCGCGACCTCGACGTGGTCGTGGTCCTCGACGGCGTCGTCGATGCCAGCGAGCGCGCCCTCGACGCCTCCCCCGTGCCCGTGCGCCGCGTCGTGCTCCCCGAGAACCGGGGGCGCTCCGCCGCGCTCACCGCCGGCTTCGACGCCGCGCGGGGCGACGTGCTGATCCGCTGCGACGACGACCTCGAGCCCGGCCCGGGCTGGGCCGCCGCGCACGTCGGGGCCCACCGGGACGCGGTCGTCGGCGTCGTCGGCCTCTGCCCCGACGTCGATCCGGGCACCGCCTACTCCCGCGCCTACGGCCGGCCCGCCGGCGAGCGCTTCCGCCGCGGCGCCTACGCGGCGGGCCCCGACGCCTCCTGGCGCTACTGGGGCGGCAACGTCTCGGTGACGCGGGCGACGTACGACCGGGTCGGCGGCTACAGCACCGACTACCGCGAGTACGGCTGGGAGGACGTCGACTGGGGCTACCGGCTGCACCGCCTGGGAGTGCCGGTGCGGATCGAGCCCGGCGCCGAGGCCCTGCACCACGGCGCCTCCGTCTCGGCGGCGGTCCGCAGCCGGCGCGCGTTCCTCTCGGGGGCGGCCCGCCGCACCTTCGAGCGGCTGCACCCCGAGCAGGTGCGGGAGGCGGTGCCCGCAGCCGGCGCGTGGGACGCGGCCGTGCGCCTCCTGGCCCGCGGCGGGAGCGAGCGGCGGACGGCACTGGTCGCGGGATTCGCGGACGCCGCGCTCGGAGTGGTGCCCCGCCCGGTCGGCGAGAAGCTGGTCGCGCTCGCCGTCGAGTCCGCAGCGATCGCGGGCTACGACCGCGGCAGCGGGCGTCCCGCGCACGGGTGACGGCGGCGCGGATCGACGGACCCGCGGGCCCGGCAGCGGCGCCGACGCCGTGCGGGAGCCGATCTAGGCTCCCCCGCATGCGGGTCCTTCTGGTGGGCGGAGCGGGCTACATCGGGAGCCACACCGCCGTCGCGCTCCTCGAGAGCGGCCACGAGGTGCTGGTCGTGGACGACCTCTCGCACGCGAGCGAGCGGACCCTCGACACGGTGGAGGAGCTGACCGGCTCGGTGGTCCCCCGCCTGATCGCCGACGCGCGCGACACGGCCGCACTGACCCGCTTCCTCGCCGCCCACGGCCCGGTCGACGCCCTGGTCCTGCTCGCCGGGCTCAAGTCGGTCGGCGACTCGGTGCGGCGGCCCCTCGAGTACTGGACGGTCAACGTCGGGCTCGCCACCGCGGCGTTCTCGGTCGCAGCGGAGGCGGGGATCCGCACCGTCGTGTTCTCGAGCTCGGCGGCCGTCTACAGCCCGGGCGGCGCGATGCCGGTCGGGGAGGACTCCCCCGCCGGGCTCAGCGCGGCGAGCCCCTACGGAGCGACCAAGCGCGTGATCGAGGAGATCCTCGGCGACGCCGCGCGCGCCGATCCCCTCCTGCGCGGGGTCAGCCTCCGCTACTTCAATCCCATCGGCGCGCACCCGTCGGGGCGGATCGGCGAGGATCCGGCCACGGCGCCGGGGAGCCTCCTGCCCGTGCTGACGCGGGCCGCGGGCGACCCCTCCCGGTGCGTCGACGTCCTCGGCGACGACTACCCGACCCCCGACGGCACGGGGCTGCGCGACTACATCCACGTCTGCGATCTCGCGGCCGGGCACGTCGCGGCGCTCGAGCGCGCGCGGCCCGGGCACCGGGTCTACAACCTCGGCACGGGCTCGCCGACGAGCGTCCTCGAGCTGATCGACGAGGTCGAGCGGGCGAGCGGGGAGACGGTCCGGTGGCGGGCCGTGGGGCGCCGGCCGGGCGACCTCGCCGCGAGCTGGGCCGACCCGGCGCGCGCCGAGCGGGAGCTGGGCTGGCGGGCGGTGCGCACCGTCCGCGAGGGCGTCCGCGACCAGTGGCGGTGGCAGACCCTGCAGCGCATCGGCGTCTCCTGATCCTTCCGGCACGGAGTCACTGAAAGAGTGACTTCTTCTTCTCCGCGACTCTCCTCCATCGTTGTGATCTCCGAGGGAATAGCGCCTCCGCGACGCATTCCAGACGATCCTCGCCATTCCGCTCGCGGCTTATCCGGATTATCGGACTCTCCTTTCCCCGTCGTTCTGCGACGACTCGTACTCGCCTTTCGATTCCTTCTCCACGAGCCGGTTAGCTTCTACTGCACTGCTGATCGGTCACCGACGACGGATAAGCATTCGGAGCCGCTCCCGTCTCCGGATGGCCGCCCGATCCTCACCGCACGCCCGGGGGAAGGGGCCCATCATCACTGCCGTCATCGACGCGACCACCCGTTCCCGATCCGTCCCGCCGGTCGGTTCCGGCCTGATCGTGCACGAGTGGGTCGAGCGCCGCGGAGGCGCCGAGCGCGTGCTCGAGGCTATGACCGAGGCCTTCGCCGACGCCGACGTCCGCGTCCTCTGGAGCGACTGCGCCGAGGTCGTCGGCAGGCCCGTCTCGGAGTCCTGGCTGGCGCGCACGCCGCTGCGCCGCCACAAGGTCCTCGCCCTGCCGGCGATGCTGCCCACGTGGCGGCTCCCGGTCGGCGCCTCCCGCGAGTGGGTGCTGGTCAGCTCGCACCTCTTCGCCCACCACGTCCGCACCAGCGGACCGACCCGCAAGCTCGTCTACGCGCACACCCCGGCCCGCTACATCTGGGAGCCCGACCGCGACGGCCGCGGCAGCAGCCTCGCCGCCCGCACCGCGAGCCTGCTCCTCAAGCCGATCGACCGCCTCCGCGCCGCCGAGGCCTCCTCCATCGCCGTGAACAGCCTCTTCACCGGGCAGCGGGTGCGCGACGCGTGGCACCAGCCGTCGCGGGTCATCTACCCGCCGGTGAACACCGAGCTGCTCTCGACGATCACCGACTGGCGCTCCCCGCTCGACGACGACGAGCTGCGCCTCCTCGACTCGCTCGCCCGGCCGTTCATCCTGGGCGCCTCGCGGTTCGTCCCCTACAAGCGCCTCGAGAAGGTCATGGACGCCGGAGCCCGCACCGGGCTCCCGGTCGTCATCGCCGGGCACGGCCCCTGGGAGGCGCGGCTCCGCGCCTACGCCGAGGAGATCCGGGCCGACGTGACCTTCGTCATCTCGCCCTCCGACCAGCTGATCCGCGCGCTCTACGCGCAGGCGCTCGTGTACGTCTTCCCCGCCGTCGAGGACTTCGGGATCATGCCCGTCGAGGCGATGGCCTGCGGGACGCCGGTCATCGGGACCGACATCGGCGGAGTGCGCGAGAGCGTGTCCCTCGCCGGCGGGGGCGTCATCGCCGACCTCGAGGGCGATCCCGACTGGAGCGACCTGCTGCGGCGTGCGCTCGCGCTCGACGTCGACGCCTTCCGGGCTCGCACCCGGGTCTTCTCGCGCCGGCGCTTCATCGCCGAGATCCAGGACTGGGTCGCCGAGCAGACCGCCTGACGACGGCGCTCCCCGCCGCGGGAGGCCGTCCGTGCGCGCGTCACCGTGCGTGCGGACGACCCTCCCGCGGAGGGATCAGAACAGGCCGCGCGGGGGCTCGATCGAGGCGAGGACGCCGGGAGCGGCGATCACGCTGAGGCGGCCGACCTCCTCCGGGGTCAGCTCGGGCAGGCGCTGCGCGAGGTCGAGGAAGCGCTCGATCTCGGACTCCTCGAGCACGTCGGCGGCGAGCGTGCGGAACTTCGACACGTACTGCTCGCGGCTGAACGGATGCGCGCCCAGCGGATGCGCGTCCGCCACCGCGATCTCGTCGACGATCGTCGTGCCGTCCGTCATCAGGATCTCGACGCGCGCGCCGAACGCCTTCTCGCCCGGATCGGTGGAGTGGTAGCGGCGCGTCCACTCCGCGTCCTCCTGCGTCGTGACCCGGTGCCAGAGCGCGATGGTGTCGGCGCGGGCGGCCCGCTCGGGGGCGTAGCTGTGCACGTGGTGCCAGGCGCCGTCCTGCAGCGCCACCGTGAAGATGTACGGCACGGAGTGGTCCAGCGTCTCGCGGGACGCGGCCGGGTCGTACTTCTGCGGGTCGTTCGCGCCCGAGCCGATCACGAAGTGCGTGTGGTGCGAGGTGTGCAGGACGATCCGCTCGACGCGCTCGGGATCGGCGGCCTCGGGGTGCGTGCGGTGCAGGCGGCGGGCGAGGTCGATCAGCGCCTGCGCCTGGTACTCGGCCGAGTGCTCCTTCGTGTACGTGTCGAGGATCGCGCGCTTGGCCTCGCCGCGGTCGGGCAGCGGGACGTCGTAGCTCGCGTCGGCGCCGTCGAGCATCCAGGCGATGACGCCGTCCTCGCCCTCGTAGATCGGCGACGGGCTGGTCTCGCCGCGCATAGCCCGGTCGACCGCCTCGATCGCCATCTTCCCCGCGAAGGCCGGCGCGTACGCCTTCCAGCTCGAGATCTCGCCCTTGCGCGACTGCCGCGTGGCGGTCGTCGTGTGCAGGGCCTGCGCGACGGCCTGCTCGATCGTCGCGACGTCGAGGCCGAGCAGCGTGCCGATCCCGGCCGCGGCCGAGGGGCCGAGATGCGCGACGTGGTCGATCTTGTGCCGGTGCAGGCTGATCGCGCGCACCAGGTCGACCTGGACCTCGTAGCCGGTGACGATGCCGCGGACGAGCTGCGCCCCGCCGATGCCCGCGTGCTGGGCGACGGCGATCAGCGGAGGGATGTTGTCGCCCGGGTGCGAGTACTCGGCCGCCAGGAACGTGTCGTGGTAGTCGAGCTCGCGCACGGCGACTCCGTTGGCCCAGGCCGCCCACTCGGGCGAGACCCGGCGGGCCGGGTCGACGCCGAGGACGACCGAGCCCTGGCCGCCGATGGAGGCGGGGTGCGCGAGAGCCTGCGCGCGGGCGGCGACGACCGGGCGGCGCAGGAGCGACGCGGTGGCGACGGCGGCGTTGTCGATGACCCGGTTGACCACCATCTCGGCGACCTCGTCGTCGATCTCGACCGGATCGGCGGCGACCTCGGCGAGCGCGTGGGCGAGCTGCCCGTGTCGCGGGAGCTCCTCGTCGCTGCGGTGGACGCGGACGTGGTGTTCGTGCACGGGCGGCTCCTTCGTCTTTCCCCCAGGCTATCGCCCGCCTCCGGCCCGGGCCTCGCGGGCAGAATGGGCGGATGTCCTCCCCCACGCGCGTCGCGGCGCTCGACTGCGGCACCAACTCCCTCCGCCTGCTGATCGCCGACGTGGAGGGCGGCCGCCTCCGGGACGTCCAGCGCCGCACCGAGCTCGTGCGGCTGGGCCGCGGGGTCGACCGCACCGGCCGCTTCGACCCGGCCGCGCTCGAGCGGACCCTCGCCGTCACCCGCGAGTACGCGGCCGCCGCGCAGGAGGCCGGCGCCGAGCACCTCCGCTTCGTCGCCACCTCGGCCACCCGCGACGCGGCCGACCGCGAGGACTTCCTCGCCGCCGTCGAGCGGATCCTCGGCGTCACCCCGGAGACGATCTCCGGCGAGGAGGAGGCGCGGCTCTCCTTCCGCGGCGCGGTCTCGGCCGTCGACTCCGCCCGGCCCGTGCTGGTCGTCGACCTCGGCGGCGGCTCGACCGAGCTCGTGCTCGGCGGAGCGGAGCCGGAGCAGGCGCACTCGATGGACGTCGGCAGCGTCCGCCTGACCGAGCGCCACCGCCGGGCCGCCGCACCGACGGAGGGCGAGCGCGCGGCGATGCGGGCGGACGTGGGCGCCGCGCTGGCCGCCTCCTCCGTCGACCTCTCGCAGGCCCGGAGCGTCGTCGGCGTCGCCGCGACCGTGCTCACGATTACCGCGCACGTCCTCCGCACCACCGACCGCGCCGCGCTCGAGACGTCCCTCCCCCTCTCCGACGTCCTCGCCGCCTGCGACGAGCTCGCCGCGCTGTCTCCGGAGGGGACGGCGGCCCTCCCCTGGGTCCGCCCGGGGCGCGAGGACGTGCTGGCGGCCGGCGCGCTGGTCTGGGGCGAGGTCCTCCGCGCGGTCCACGAGGCGTCGCCGGGCGTCGACCGGGTCCACTCGACCGCGCACGACATCCTCGACGGCATCGCGCTCGGCCTCGCCTGACGCCCGCGCGGGTCAGGCGGTGAGGGCGCTCCCGGAGTCGCGCGGGAGCCGGGCGGCGGCGGCGAGCGGCACGAGGGTCAGCACCGCGAGGGCGAGGAAGGCGACGCGGTACGGGACGAGGCCGGGCCCGATCGCGGTGCCGACGGCGAGCGCCACCGCGCCCACCGCGACTCCGAGGCCGGCCGCGATCTGCTGCGTGGTGGCGTTGAGGGTGTTCGCGCCCGACATCCCCTCCTGCGGGACCTCGGCGAACGTGACGGTGTTGTAGGCCGTGAAGCCCGCCGAGCGGGCCACTCCGCTCAGCACCAGCAGCGCGACCACGAGCGCCACCGGAGTCGCCGGCTCGAGGAACGCCATCGCCGCCATGCACGCCGCCCCGACCGCGCTCGCCGCGACCAGCACCCCGCGGAAGCCGAGGCGCCGCAGCAGCGGAGTCGTGGCCGGCTTGATCGCCAGGTTGCCGGCGAAGAGCGCCAGCACCACGGAGCCGGCCTGCACCGGGCTCCAGCCGAACGCGTCCTGGAACAGCAGCGGGAGCAGGAACGGCACCGCGTTCACGGTCGCCCGGTAGAGCGATCCGCTCGCGTTGGCGACCCGGAAGGTGCGGAAGCGGAAGGCGTCGAGCCGCACGAGCGGATGCTCGGCGCGGCGCAGGTGCCGCACGGCGAGCGCCGTCACGACCGCGCCGACGAGCAGCGGCGCCACCGCCCGCCCGTCGAGCTCGGAGCCGGTGAGGAGCCCCGCCGCTCCGACCAGCGAGCCGAGCCCGACCGCGACGAGCACCAGCCCCGTGACGTCGAGCGGGGGCGGCGCGCTCTCGGCGGTGGCGGGGACGATCCGGCGCGCGATGGCGAACGCGACGACCCCGAGGGGCAGGTTGATCAGGAAGATCCAGTGCCAGGAGGCGACGGTCGTGAGCAGCCCGCCGAGGAACGGCGCGATCACGGGGGCGACCAGTCCCGGCCAGACCAGGATCGCGATGGCGTGGATGATCCCCTCCCGCGGAGTCGCCCGCAGCACCGCGAGCCGGCCGACCGGCACCATCAGCGCGCCGCCGACGCCCTGCAGGACCCGGGCGCCGACCAGAAGCGGCAGCGTGGGGCTGAGCGCGCAGAGCAGGGAGGCGAGGGTGAAGACGGCGATCGCGCTGGTGAAGACGCGGCGCACGCCGAAGCGCTCGCTGAGCCAGCCCGAGGCCGGGATGAGGACGGCGACGGTGAGGAGGAACGCGGTGACGGTGATCGAGACCGCGGCGGAGTCGACGCCCAGGTCGGCGGCGATCACGGGCGCGGCGGTCGTCACGATCGTGGCATCGAGGTTCTCCATGAAGAAGCAGCCGGCGACGAGCAGCGCGAGGGAGCGGTGGCGGGGGTCCGTGCTGTCCTCCTCGTCGTGGGGCTGTCGGCGGCGAGCGTAGCGCGGCGACGGCGCGGCCGCCGGGCGGGTACCGTCGCAGCATGAGCGCTGCAGCCGAGACCAGGACGATCCAACTCCGACGCTACGAGCTGATGGACGGGGTGATGGACGACTTCCTCGCCTGGTTCCCCGAGCGGATCGTGCCGGCGCGCGAGGCCCACGGCTTCCGGATCGAGTTCGCCTACGCCGACCGCGAGGTGAACGAGTTCGTCTGGGCGGTCAGCACGGCCGGCGACGCCGACGCGTTCGCCGAGGTCGAGCGGGCGTACCTGGCCTCGCCCGAGCGCGACGCCGCCTTCGCGGGCGAGCCGAAGCGCGTCGCGGTGCAGCACGTGCGGCTGGTCGAGCGGATCGTCTGACTCGGGCGGCGTCCGAGCCGAGCGGCGTCCGACCCGGGCGCCGTCGTCTCCGGGGCGCCGCCGACTCCGGGCGCCGTCGGGTCCGGGCCCGTCAGCTCCGGGCGCGCCGCACGGCCGCGAGGACGCCGCGGACCACGAGCGTCCCGACCGCGATCGACCCGATCGCTCCGGTCAGGCGCGCCCAGACGTGCTTCGGCCGGTCGATCCCGGCACGGTCGGCGGGCGAGGGGAGCGAGGCGGGCGCAAGCGTGCGGCCCGCGGCTCCCGCCTCGGCCATGTGGGCGAGCCGGCGCACGGCCTCGCGGTTGCGGATCCAGAGGAACGAGTGCATCAGCGGCTTCGGGACGAGCGTGCCCGGGCCCTTCACGGGCGCCTCGTGCATCCGCACCTTCGCGCCGCGCGCGTGCGGTTCGACCTCGACGCGCACCCGGGCCTCGCCGAGCGGCCAGCCGGCGGCCTGGATGACCATCCGGCGCGGCGGGTCCCACTCGAGGACCGTGGTGCGGTCGTCGATCACGAGCGGCCAGAGGCCGAAGGAGTGGTGCAGCTGCGAGCCCACGTGCGGGAAGTCGGCGTCGACCTTCCGCATCCGCGACGCGCCTACGACCCAGCTCGGGAACAGCCAGCCGGAGGCGAGCACCGCGAAGACGGACTCGGGCGGGCAGTGGACGACGCGGGTGGTGCGGGACATCGCGGACTCCTTCGAGTGGTGGTGGGGCGCGTGGCGGCGCCGTCCCTCAGCCTGGCAGGCCGGGGGCGGCGACGGGCGCAGCGCATCGGCGGCGGCTCAGGCCGGGTGCGCCTCCGGCGACAGGTCGGGCGACTCGCGCACCCCGAACTCGTGCCGCAGCGCGCTGCGGGCGGCGTGCCAGCCGGCCATACCGTGCACGCCCGGCCCGGGCGGGGTGGACGAGGAGCAGAGGTAGAGCCCCTTCGCGGGCGTCCGCCACGGGTCGGTCGTGGGGACCGGGCGCGAGAGCAGCTGCGCGACGCTCGCGGCTCCGGCAGCGATGTCCCCGCCCAGGTAGTTCGGGTTGTAGGCCTGCATGTCGCGGGCGGTCATCGAGGAGGCGCCGATCACGCGGTCGCGGAACCCGGGGGCGAAGCGCTCGATCTGGGCGGTGATCGCCTCCTGCTGGTCGGCGGGCGAGTACCGGGGGACGTGCGTGTACGCCCAGAGGACGTGCTTGCCCTCGGGCGCCCGGGTCGGATCGGCGATCGAGGGCTGCGCCACCAGCACGTAGGGGCTGCGGCTGTGCCGGCCGCGCTTCACGTCGCGCTCGGCGGCCGCGATCTCGGCGCGGCTGCCTCCCACGTGCAGCGTGCCCGCGCCGGCGAGCTCCGGGTTCGTCCACGGCACCGGTCCGTCGAGGGCGAAGTCGACCTTGGCCACGCCGTTGCCGTAGCGGAAGCGCTGGAGGGCCGCGGCGTACGCCGGGGGCAGCCGGTCCCCCGCCATCGCGAGCAGCGCCGTCGGCGTGCCGTCGACGAGCACGGCGCGGGCCGGGGGCAGCTCCGAGAGCGAGGTCACCTCGACGCCGGTCTCGATGGTGCCGCCGTGCGCCCGGAGGTCGTCGGCGAGCGCGTCGACGATCGACTGGCTGCCTCCGATCGGCACCGGCCAGCCGCGCGCGTGGGCGTAGGCGCCGAGCGCCAGGGCGGCCGCGGCCGTCGACGGGCTCGGCATCGGGCGGATCGAGTGCGCGGCGACCCCGGAGAACATCGCCGGGGCGACGTCCTCGCGGAAGCGCAGATTCCACACCGGGGTGCCCTGCTCGAGCACCCGCAGTCCGAAGCGGATCAGCACGCTCGGGTCCGTCGGGATCCGCAGCAGCGCGTCGTTGGTGAAGCCCGCGACGCGGTCGGCCCGCTCGGAGAGAGGTCCCATCAGGGCGCGCCACGCCGCTCCGTCGCGCCCCAGCGCCTCGACCGTGCGGTCGAGGTCGCGGTAGGCGATGCCCGCGCGGCCGCCGTCGAGAGGATGCGCGTACGAGATCTCGGGGACGACCAGCTCGATGCGCCGGTCGAGCCCGAAGGCGCGGAAGAAGCCGGACGCGAGTGCCATCGGGTGCACCGCCGAGCAGACGTCGTGGTGGAAGCCGGGCAGCGTCAGCTCCGCCGTGCGCGCGCCGCCGCCGATCGTCTCGTTGCGCTCGAGCACGGTGACCGAGAGCCCGGCCCGCGCGAGCGTGACCGCGGCGGCGAGGCCGTTGGGGCCCGCCCCGATGACGACGGCGTCGACCACGGTCACTTCCTCCGCAGGGCCGAGACGACGCCCGCGGCGCCGGCGGCGAGGGCCGCGGCGGCCCCCGCGTAGCTCAGGGCGCGGTGGCGGATCATCCAGATCTGGGGCGTCATGGTGTGCGCGCGGTCGCTGAAGAGGCCGCGGGCGCCGTGATCGCCGGGGACCGGCTCATACACGTTGTTCGGGAGCATCGGCTCCGTCTTGTCGGGGGCCTGCTGACCGTCGAAGGCGCTGCGGGCGAGGTACCAGTCCATGAAGCGCCCGGCGAAGCGGTCGCCGAGGATGGTGCCAGCGGTCGGCTCGCCGACCCAGGTGCGGCGGCGCGGCTTGTCGGCCACGTCGGCGATCGCGATCGCGCCCACCTCGGGCTCGTAGATCGGCGGCACGGGCTGCGGGTGGTGCGGCAGCTGCGACTTCACCCAGTTGAACTGGATGGTGTTGAGCGCCGGCATGTCGACCTCGGACAGGCGCACGCGGCTCTTCGCGTGCAGCAGCTCCGCGGTGACGGCCTCGGTGAAGCCTCGGGCGCCGAACTTGGAGGCGCAGTACGCGGCCTGCAGCGGGATGCCCCGGTGCGCGAGGGCGGAGCCGACCTGGATGACGTGCCCGCGGTCGCGCGGGGTCATCCGGGAGAGGGCTGCGCGGGTGCCGTTGACGAAGCCGAAGAAGTTGACGCCCACGGCGCGCTCGAAGTCGGCGGGCTCGGTCGACAGGAACTCGCCGAAGACGCCGACCATCGCGTCGTTGACCCACAGCTCGATCGGGCCGAGCTCGGCCTCGACCCGGTCGGCCGCCGACTCGACGGCCTCGCGGTCGGCCACGTCGGTCGGGATGCCCAGCCCGCGCCGGCCCTTCTGCTCGATCTCGGCCACCGTGGCCGCCAGTCCGTCCTCGCCGCGCGCCAGCACGGCGACGTCCCAGCCGCGGGAGGCGAGCTCGCGGACCGTGGCGCGTCCGAGCCCGGCCGTGCCGCCCGTGACGACGGCGACTCCGCGGCTCATGCGCGGGCCTCGCGGGAGGAGGTCTCGAGGCGGGGGTGCTGCGTCATGGTGCGGGCTCCTTCGTGAGGGCGCGGTGTGCGTCGGGAGTCCCACGCTAGGCGGGAGCGGCGGCGCGGCGCGCGGGGTTGCGCCCGATCGGTGGAGAGCTCGGTGGATTCGCGCCCGGGGAGGAGAATCGCTCCCGACAGCTCCCGGCTCTCCTCCAGAGACCGCCGCCAGACTGACGCCCGCCCGAGCACCCTCCGACCGGATCGACGCATGACCTCTCTCCTCGACCTGAGCCTCGTCTCCGGCCCCCTCGTCGTCGCCGTCTACGTGCTCGCGATCGGAGCGCTCCTCCTCCTGCTCGCCGCCCACGTCCGCGCTCCCCGCCGCGGGCGCTCCCGGCGCGGCGGGATCGCCGTCGCGGTCCTCCTCCTGGGCCTGATCGGCGGCGCCGCCCTGGCCGCCCTCGTCGACGGGCCCGACGGCCCGTTCGGCGTCGACTTCACGCCGGTCACCCGGGTCGCGATCGGCCTGGGGATCGGCGGGCTGGGCGTCGCCCTTGTCGTCCTCGGACACGCGATCGCTCGCCGGCGCGCGCGCGGGGTGCTCGCGTCGCTCGCGGCCGGAGTGCTCGTCGTCGCGGCGGCCGCGATGACCGTCAACATCGACTTCGGCCAGTACCCCACGGTGCGCAGCGCGCTCGGGATCAGCGCGTACTCCGACTCCTCCGTGCCGGTCGCCGCCGCGGACGGACCGCACTCGGACCTCGCGACCTGGACGGCCCCGGCCGGGATGCCCGCCGTCGGCTCGGTCTCGACGGTCGCCATCCCCGCCACCGCGTCGGGCTTCCCGGCCCGCGACGCCGTGGTCTACCTCCCGCCCGCGGCCCTCACCGCGGCACCGCCGCTGCTGCCGGTGATGATCATGCTCTCGGGGCAGCCGGGGTCGCCCTCCGATCCGCTCTCGACCGAGAAGTTCCAGCAGACCCTCGACGCCTACGCCGCCGCGCACGCCGGCCTCGCGCCGATCGTCGTGTCGCCCGACCAGCTGGGCGATCCCGACAGGAACCCGATGTGCGTCGACTCGCCGCTCGGGAAGTCGGCCACCTACCTCACCGTCGACGTCCCGAACTGGATCCGCGCCAACCTGCCGGTGCTCGGCGACGCGCAGCACTGGGCGATCGGCGGCCTCTCGCAGGGCGGGACCTGCTCGATCCAGCTCGGCGCCGGCCACCCGTCGCTCTTCGGCAACATCGTCGACGCCTCGGGCGAGCTCGCGCCGACCCTCGGCAGCGAGGCGGCGACGGTCGCGCAGGGGTTCGGCGGCGACCAGGCCGCCTACGAGGCCGCGAAGCCGGTGAACGTCCTCGCGGCGAACGCCCCCTACACCGGCACCGTCGCGATCTTCGGAGTCGGCGCCGAGGACACCTCGTTCCTCCCCGGAGCGAAGACCGTCTACGCCGCGGCCGTCGCCGCCGGCATGAGCGCCACCTACCTCGAGGTGCCGGACAGCGCCCACGACGTCACGGCGTGGTCGGCGACCTTCGACAAGGGCCTCGAGATCCTCGCCGACCGCTGGAAGCTCGTCCCCGCCTCCTGAGCGGCTCCGCGCCTCAGGCGCTCTCCACCAGGCGCCTTCACCCTCGGCGGCGACGTGGAGAGCGCCTGGCGCTTCGGGCTGGAGCGGATCGTCTCCGCGCTCGCTCCGGCCGCGTCGCGCTGAGCGCCGCCGCTCAGGCCCGGCGGAGCGCCGCCTCGTCCTCGAGGAACCGCGGACGGCACGCGACGATCCCGCTGACCAGCAGCACCGCCACTCCGGCGAACAGCAGCGCGTACGCGCCGCTCCAGTCCCCCTGCGCCTCGTAGAGCACGCCGATCAGCAGCGGGCCGAGGCAGGCGAGCCCGTAGCCGAGCCCCTGCGTGGCGCCGGAGAGGGTCGAGGAGCCGGTGGTCGTCCGGGTCCGCGCGTTCACGAGCGTCAGCGTCATCGGGAACGTGCTGACGCCGAGCCCGAGGCAGACCACCCACGCCATGGCACCCTCCAGCGGAGCGACGACGAGGCCCGCGTAGCCGACGGCGAGCAGCACGCAGCACACCACCACGACCACGACCGGGTTGCGCATCCCCAGAGTCAGCGGCGGCACCACGAAGGCGGCGGCGAGGCCGAACACCGAGAACAGCGCCAGCAGCGCCCCGCCCTGCGCCGGATCCGCGCCCGCGTCGACGAGGATCGTCGGCAGCCAGGTGATGATCCCGTAGGTGTGCAGACCGGTCATCCCGAGCATCAGCACCATCGCCCAGAGCAGCGGCGTGCGCCACGCCCCGTCCACGCGGCCGCCGGCGGCGGCCGGAGCCGCCCCGCCTCCTCCGCGGGCCGCGAGCGCCGCCCAGAGCAGGCAGGCCGCGGCCGTCATCACGGCCCAGATCCCGATCGCCCAGCGCCACCCCGCCGTCGAGGCCAGCGGCACCGCGACCAGCGGAGCGACGAACTGGCCCACCTGCAGCAGCGCCAGGTAGAGCGAGCTGACCGTCTTGATCCGCTCGGCGAAGTACCGCTTCACGATCGGCACGATGAGCACGTTCGTGGTGCCCACGCCCGCGAAGGCGACGACGGTCGAGAGCACCAGAGCGACCGGGCTCGGGCTGAGCGCGCGGAGGGCGATGCCCAGTGTGGTCACCAGCGTCGCGATCGCGAGCGTGCGCTCCAGGCCGATCCGGCGCGAGACGGCCGCGGCGACGAAGCCGAAGACAGCGAAGGAGGCGGTGACGATCGTCCCCAGCGCCCCGTAGAGCGAGGGCCCGAAGCCGAGATCGGCGCCGATCGTGTCGAGCAGCGGGCTGAAGCCGGTGACGGCGGTGCGGAGGTTCAGCGCGGTGATCGCGATGGCGGCGAGGGCCAGGAGGGCGGTGGCGCGGAGCGTCGGTGCTGCGGTCATGGAGTCCCCGAGAGATAGGATGATGGGATGAATCCTGGCGAGTCTAGCCCCGCGGCGCCGTTCCAGCGCGAGAGCGTGATCGACCACGTCACGGCGCTGTTCCACGAGGAGATCCGCTCCGGCCGCTGGGCCGTCGGCGAGCGGATCCCGGTGGAGGCCGAGCTCGCCCGCTGGACCGGCGCCGGACGCAACTCCGTCCGCGAGGCCGTCCAGGCCCTCGTGCAGGCGGGCCTCGTGCGGCGGGAGCAGGGGCGCGGCACGTTCGTCACCGCGCGCTCGCAGCTCGCCGAATCGCTGCGCCGCCGCATCCCGAGCGCCGCCCGCCGGGAGGGCCTCGAGCTGCGGTTCGCGATCGACGGGGCGACGGCCGCGCTGGCGGCCGAGCGCCGCACCGGGGAGGACGTCGCCTCCCTCCGCGCCCTGCTGGCCCGCCGGGCCCGCTCGTGGGAGGCGCCGGAGCTCGCCGAGCGGATCGCCGCGGACACCGCGCTGCACCGGGCCGTCGTCGTCGCGACCCACTACGACCTGTTCGTCGAGCTCTACGACGGCCTCACCGGCATGTTCGAGTCGGTGCTGGAGGAGGACGTCGTCGGCCAGGAGGACGTGCACGCCCGGCAGCACGCCGAGCTGGTCGAGGCGATCGCCGCGGGCGACGCCGAGGGGGCGCGGCGCCGGATCGAGGAGCTGCTCGCGCCGCTGCTGGCCGAGGCGCAGCAGGGCGGCGGCTGAGGAGGATCCTCCGAGGCGGGCGGCACGCGCTCACGGCCGGCGTCGTGCCGCCCGGCGAGCGGGATCCGATGAGAGGGATCAGCCCTGCGGACGACGGGTCGACCAGAGCGCCCACGCCACCAGCAGCGGCTGGAACGCGAGGCGCACGGCGCGCTTGCGGTCGGTGTCGAGGCCGAAGGCGCTCGTCCGCGTCACCCACTGCGAGACGTTGCCCGGGAAGATCGCGGTGAAGAAGGCGGCGGCCGCGGCTCCGACCAGCGGCGCCCGTCGGCGCGCGAGCACCAGCGAGGCGCCCAGGCCGATCTCGACCACGCCCGAGGCGAGCACGACCGCGTCCTTGTCCAGCGGCACCCACTCGGGCACCTGCGCCTGGAACTCCTCCCGCTTGCGGGTGAGGTGGCTCACCCCCGCGAAGAGGAGGGCGGAGCCGAGGAGCACCTTGGCGCCGGTGCGGAGGAGGGACGGGGAGGAGGATGTCATGCGCTCCATCGTTCCCGATGCGGGCCGCCGCCGCCGCCGTGGCGCGGCCACTGCGCACGAACGTGCCGGTGTCGGAGGCGGCGCCTAGTCTGATCGCGTGACTGACCGCATCCTCGTCCTCACCACCGGTGGCACCGTCGACAAGGAGTACTCGCTCGCGGGCGAGCTCGAGATCGGCGCCCCGATGGTGCCGCGCCTGCTCGCCCCGGTGCTCACCACGCTCGAGTTCCGCGTCGAGGAGGTCCTCGCCAAGGACAGCCTCGAGCTCGACGACGCCGATCGGGCCCTCATCCGCGAGCGGGTGCTCGCCGCCGAGGAGGACCGGATCGTCCTCACCCACGGCACCGACACGATGACCGCGACGGCCGAGGCCCTCGGCGTCGTCCGCGATCGGGTGGTCGTCCTCACCGGCGCGATGCAGCCCGCACGGATGCTCGACAGCGACGCCGCGTTCAACCTCGGCACCGCGGTGGCCGCCGTGCAGCTGCTGCCGCCGGGCGTCTACCTCGCGATGAGCGGGCGGGTGCTGCCCGCCGGCTCCGTGGTGAAGGACCGGTCGATCGGCGTGTTCCTTCCGGCCTGAGCCGAATGCCGGGCCAGGGTCGCCCGCGGACGGGCTCCCGGCCGGACCACCCTCAGGCCTCGGCGAGCCCCGCGGTGCAGGCCGCGCAGAGCCCGAAGACGTCCACGACGTGGTGCGCGTCCGTGAAGCCGTTCTGCGACGCGACCGAACGCGCCCACTCCTCGACCTCGTCGGCCGCGATCTCGACCGTCAGCCCGCAGCGGCGGCAGATCAGGTGGTGGTGGTGCGTCCCCGGCGTGCAGGCGCGGTAGAGGCTCTCGCCCTCGGGCGACTGCAGTGAGTCGGCCTCGCCCTCCACGGCCAGGTCCGAGAGCGCGCGGTAGACCGTCGCGAGCCCGATCGGCGAGCCGGAGGCGTGCAGCGCACTGTGCAGGCCCTGGGCGCTGACGAAGTCCTCGCGACGCCCGAGAGCCTCGCGCACCGCCTCGCGCTGCCACGTGTTGCGCTTGACCACTGGACCACCTCCACTCCGCACGACCCGGGCCACGCTACCGCCCCCCGCCGACGGCGAGCCGGGAGCGCCGGACGCCCTTGCGGCCGATGATCCGGCAGACCGCGTAGATCGCGAACGAGATCGTCGTCACGTAGGGGCTGATCGGGATCGATCCGCCCAGCGCGAGCAGGATGCCGCCCACCAGCGCGCCGACGGCGAAGAGCACGCTCAGCAGCGGCACGATCACCGGCGAGGCGGACAGGCGCAGTGCCGCGGCCGCCGGCGTCACCAGGATCGCGAGCACGAGCAGCGAGCCGACGATCTGCACCGAGACGGCGACCGCGAGGCCGAGCAGGAGCATGAACGCGATCGAGAGCGCCCGGGTGGGGATGCCGCGCGCGGCCGCCACGTCGGCGTCGACGCTCGCGAAGGTGAGGGGGCGCCAGATCAGCGCGAGACCGACGAGGACGACCACCGAGATGCCGATCAGCCACCCGAGCTGCGGGTCGTCGACCGCGACGATCTGACCCGTGAGCAGGCCGAACTTGTTCGCGCTACGGCCCGGGTAGAGGGCCAGGCAGAGGATGCCGATGCCGAGTCCGAACGGCATCAGAACCGCGATGATCGAGTTGCGGTCGCGGGCGCGCGAGCCGAGCACGCCGATCAGGACGGCCGCGATCAGCGAGCCGACGATCGATCCCTCGACGACGCCGACGCCCAGCAGCAGCCCCGCGGACGCCCCCGCGAACGAGAGCTCGCTGATGCCGTGGACCGCGAAGGCCATGTCGCGCGACATCACGAAGACGCCGATGAGCCCGCCGACCACTCCGAGGACCGCGCCGGCGATCACCGAGTTCATCAGCAGCGACAGCAGCGCTCCGTAGTCGGAGAAGTCGAAGATCTGCGACCAGACGTCCGTCACGACTGCCCCTCCTCGTGCTCGTGCACGTGCGAGTGGTCGGGGGCGCCGACCACGATGACCCGGCCCCGGGCGCGGATCACGTCGACGGGTGCGTCGTAGAGCTCGCTGAGCACCTCCGAGCGCAGGACCTCGTCGGGGGTGCCGATCCGGAACCGGCCGCCGGCGAGGTAGAGCACGCGGTCGACCATGCCGAGCACCGGATTCACGTCGTGCGTGACGAAGAGGACGCCGAGGTTCCGCTCGCGGCGGTGCCGGTCGATCAGCTCGCTGACCGCTCGCTGGTGGGCGAGGTCGAGCGCGATCAGCGGCTCGTCGCAGAGCAGGAGCGCCGGGTCGCCCGCGAGCGCCTGGCCGACGCGGACGCGCTGCTGCTCGCCGCCGGACAGGCTGCCGATGGGGGCGTCGGCGAAGGCTGTGGCGCCGACGGCCTCGAGCAGCGCGTCGACGGCCGCACGCCGGGAGCGGGAGGGCAGGGGCAGGCCGAACCGGTGGCCGTCGATCCCGAGCCCGAGCAGATCGCGGGCGCGCAGCGGAGTGCCCTCGTCGGCGAGCTTCTGCTGCGGGATGTAGCCGATGCGCCGGTTGCCGCGGTGCACGGGCTCGCCGAGCACCTGCAGCTCCCCCGCGCTCAGCTGCTGCTGGCCGAGCACCGCGCGCAGGAGGCTCGTCTTGCCGGAGCCGTTCGCGCCGAGCACCGCGACGAACTCGCCGGCGCGCACGTCGAGGTCGACGCCGCTCCACAGCTCGCGGTCGCCGAAGCGGAGGCCGGCGCCGCGCAGCCGCAGCACGGACGCCGAAGGGCCCGCCTCCGGGGAGACGGGCCTGGTCGGGGAGTCGTGGCTCACTGGGAGAGGGCTCCCTCGATCGCGTCGAGGTTGGCGGTCATCCAGCCGGTGTAGTCGTCGCCCTCGGGCAGCGTCTCGGTGACGGGGACGGCCGGGATCCCGGCGGCCTTCGCGGCGTCGAGCACCGCGTCCGTCTGCGCGCCCTCGGTCTGCTCGTTGTAGATCAACGCGTCGACGGCCTTGCCGGAGAACAGCGCCAGCGTCTCCTGGAGCGTGGTCGCGGGGACGTCGGTGCCCTCCTCGACCGCCTCGCTGAAGGCCTCGGGAGTCGCGTCGGTCAGGCCGAGCGCATCGGTCATGTACAGCGGGACGGGCTCGGTGATCGCGATGGAGCGGCCGGAGAGCGTGCCCTTCAGCTCGCTCTCACGGGCGATCAGGGCGTCGAGCCCCTCGTCGAGCGTGGCGAGGTTGGCCGAGTAGGCGGAGGCGTTGTCGGGGTCGAGCGCGGCGAGCTCGTCGCCGATCCGCCCCGCGACCTCCTTCATCACCGAGAGGTCGTACCAGACGTGCTCGTTGAACTCCGCGTGCTCGTGCCCGCCCTCCGACTCCTCCTCCGCGTGATCGTGGACGTCCTCCAGGCCGGCGATCACGGTCGCCGTGATGACGGGGGCCTCGGTGCCGGCCGCGCTGATCATGGTGTCGAGGAAGTGGTCGTAGCCGCCGCCGTTCTCGATCACGAGGGTCGCGCCGGACACGGCGAGCTGGTCGCGGGCGGTGGCCTCGTACTCGTGCGGGTCCTTGTCCGGGCTGTCGATGATGCTGGTCACCTCGACCAGGTCGCCGCCGATGCTCGAGACGAGGTCGCCGTAGACGTTCGTCGACGCGACGACCTTCACGGGCCCGCCCGCGGCGGCGGCGGAGGAGCTGTCGGAGGCGCTGCCCGCTCCGGAGCAGCCGCTCAGGGCGAGCGCGGTGCCGCCGAGGAGGGCGGTGAGGGCGAGGAGGCGGGTCTTCACGGTGAGCCGATCTGGGTCAGGGGCCGGGCGGGTGCCCCCACGCTAACGGCTATTGATAACGATTGTCAAAATCGTGCGGAGGCGCCCGCCGGTCATCCGCGGACACACGCGGACACGGGGCGACACGCGCCTCGCTCCGGACACCTCGCCCCTGGCACAGTCGCTGCACACCGCCCCCCGACGAGACGAGGACACCGTGACCACCACCGCACCCACGACTGCCGGCGCCGACGCCGCGACGACGATCGGCGCCGCCGCCGAGCACTGGTCGGCCGCACCCCGGCCCGACTCCCCTGACGCCTGGCTCGTCCGCGCCGAGGAGGTCGCCGTCGTGCTCGCGACCGACGCCCTCGAGCGCGACCGCGCCGGCGCCGCCCCCTTCGCCGAGGTCGCCCTGCTCAAGGCGGCCGGCCTCGTCACGCTGCTCGGGCCCGCCGAGCACGGCGGCGGCGCCCAGGAGTGGACCACCGCCCTCCGCGTCGTCCGCACCGTCGCGCGCGGCGACGGCTCGATCGGCCAGCTGCTCGGCTACCACTACCTCTGGGCCTGGGCGGCCCGCCTCGTGGGGACCCCTGAGCAGATCATCGCGGTGGAGCAGCTCGCGACCGAGGGGGACCTCCTCTACGGAGGCGCGGTGAACCCGCGCGACTCCGACCTCACCGTGCGGGAGGAGGGCGACGAGCTGGTCTTCACCGGCCGCAAGTCGTTCTCGACCGGCGGCGTGGTCAGCGACCTGACCGTGCTCGAGGGGGTGCTCGAGGGGACGGACACCCACCTCTTCGCGATCGTCCCCACCGATCAGGAGGGGATCGTCTTCGGCCGCGACTGGGACAGCCTCGGCCAGCGGCTCACCGAGTCCGGCTCCGTCGAGATCCGCGGCGTCCGCGTGCCGTGGGCGGCGGCGGCCGGCTTCGTCGACAAGGTCTACCGTCCGCTCGTCTACAACACCCTCAACGTGCCCGTCATCCAGCAGGTCTTCGCCGAGTTCTACCTCGGCATCGCGCAGGGAGCGCTCGAGCGCGCGGCGCAGTACACCCGCGAGCGCACCCGGGCCTGGCCGTACGGCGGCGACGACAAGGAGCGCGCCGGCGACGAGTGGTACGTGCTCGAGGGATACGGCGACCTGCAGTCCCGGCTCTGGGCCGACGAGGCGCTGATCGACGCGACGGGGGCCGCGCTCTCGGCCGCGCTGCACGCTCCGCGCGAGGAGCTGACGCCTCGGCGCCGCGGCGAGATCGCCGTGCGGATCGCCGCGGCCAAGGCGCGGATCGTGGAGGACGGCCTCGCGACGGCGACCCGCGTCTTCGAGCTGACCGGCGCCCGCGCCTCCGCCAGCTCGGTCGGACTCGACCTCTACTGGCGGAACCTCCGCACCCACTCCCTGCACGATCCGCTGCCCTACAAGCGCCGCGAGGTCGGCGTCTTCGCCCTGCTCGACACCGTCCCCGAGCCCAGCTGGTACACCTGATCGGCCGCGGGGCGCGTCCTGCTCCGGCGGCGCGCTCCGCCCGCACGCCGCCCCGGCGTCGATCCGCGACAGGCCGGAGCGGAGCCCCGGGGTAGCGTGAGGGCCGAGCGGAGGGAGGACCGTGGCCGTCACGCTGCACGACGTCGCCCGCGCCGCCGACGTCTCGATCAAGACCGTCTCGAACGTGATCAACGACTATCCGCACGTGCGCCCGGCCACCCGCTCCCGGGTGCAGGCGGCCATCGCGCAGCTGGGCTACCGCCCCAACCTCTCCGCGCGGAGCCTGCGCCGCGGCCGCACCGGCGTGATCGGCCTCGCCCTGCCGGAGCTGAGCCTCCCCTACTTCGCCGAGCTCGCCGACAGCGTGATGCGCGCCGCCGACGAGCGCGGGCTGACGGTGCTGATCGAGCAGACCGGCGGCGACCCCGAGCGCGAGCGGAGCGTGCTGGCGAGCGAGCGCCGGCAGCTCACCGACGGGCTGCTCTTCAGCCCGCTGGGCCTCGCCGACGAGGACGCGCTCGCGGTCGGCTTCCCCCTGGTGCTGCTCGGCGAGCGGATCTTCACCGGGCTGGTCGACCACGTCACCATGCAGAACACTGCGGCGGCGCACGCGGCCACCGCGCACCTGCTCGCCTCCGGAAGGCGCCGGATCGTGGCGCTCGGGACGCACCCCGACGCCGCGGTCAGCTCGGCGTCGCTCCGCCTCGAGGGCTACCGCGCCGCGCTCGCCGAGGCCGGCATCGCCTACGACGAGCGGATGATCGGCGTCTCGGGCCCGTGGCGGCGCTCCGGCGGCGCCGAGGCGATGCGCCGCGTGCTCGCCTCCGGGCTCGACTTCGACGCCGTGTTCGCGCTCAACGACACCCTCGCACTCGGCGCGGTCCGCGCGCTCCAGGAGGCGGGGGTCCGCGTGCCCGAGGAGGTGGCGGTGATCGGCTTCGACGACATCGACGAGGCGGGCTACTCCTCCCCCAGCCTCTCCACCGTGGACTCGGGGCGCGACGAGATCGCGCGCACCGCGGTCGAGGTGCTGCAGGCCCGGATCGAGGGCACCCGCACCGGCCCCGGGACGCTCCACGAGGCGGCGTTCACCGTGGTCGCCCGGGAGTCGACCGCGGGCCGGCCGATCGCGGAGGACCCGCCGGTCGGCCGGGCGTCGGCCGGGGCCTAGGCGCAGGTCCCGCTGCCGCAGATCTCGCGGCGGATCCACGCTCCCGCGTCCGCGACGGCCAGCTCGCCGCGGCGGAGGAGCCGACTCCACTCCACGGCCCGCGTCGTCAGCCGGTCGTCGGCCGAGCCGCGGACGTCGCCGCCGACGGTCCGGAGGAACAGGTGCGCGAGCGGGCCGCCGAGGTACAGCGTGGCGCCCGCGACGCCGGCGAAGTGGCGGGCCTGGCCGCGGGTGCCGTCGTCGTAGGGGCGGCGGAAGCCCTTCCCCCGGACCCGGTTGCGGCCGCCGTGCGCCAGGTCGAGGGCGCCGAGCGGGGCACTGCGGATGCCGGCGACGTCCTTCGCGACGGCCGCGAGGAACGCCCGCGGGCGGGGATGCGACGCCGCGAGGGCGTCGGCGCGGTCGGCGAGCTCGGAGCAGGCGTCGGTGACGGCATCGGAGGAGGGCACCCGCCCAGTCGAGCACAGGTGCGCTGAGCGGCGGCGGGGAGGGTCGACGCGGGAGGAGGTCGGCCGACCTCGGGAGCGGCACGCAGCGAGGCGGGTGGGCCCCGTGCCGCTCTTGACAGCGGCCGAGCCGGGGCGGACCATCGTGTACAACGTTAGAAAGACCGCTCGCCGCCGAGCCCGCTGCGGGAGCCCGAAGCCCGAAAGGCCCTCATGACCGACGCCCCCGCCGCCACCGCGCGCATCAGCCTCGACCCCGCCGCGGTCGTCGCCCCCGTCACTCCGCGCCTCTTCGGCTCGTTCGTCGAGCACCTCGGCCGCTGCGTGTACGACGGCATCTACGAGCCCGGCCACCCCGCCTCGAACGAGGACGGCTTCCGCCTCGACGTGGTCGAGCTGGTCAAGGAGCTGGGCACCACGACGATCCGCTACCCCGGCGGCAACTTCGTCTCGGGCTACCGCTGGGAGGACGGCGTCGGCCCGCGCTCCGAGCGCCCCCGCCGCCGCGACCTGGCCTGGCACTCGCTCGAGACCAACGAGGTCGGGCTGGACGACTTCGCCAAGTGGGCGGAGCTGACCGGCAGCGAGATCATGTACGCCGTCAACCTCGGCACCCGCGGCGTCCTCGAGGCGCTCGACGTCCTCGAGTACGCCAACGGACCGGCCGGCACCGCTCTCGCCGACCAGCGCATCGCCAACGGCGGGACCGAGCCCTACGACATCCGCATGTGGTGCCTCGGGAACGAGATGGACGGCCCCTGGCAGGTCGGCCACATGAGCGCCGACGACTACGGCAAGCTCGCCTCCCGCACCGCCAAGGCCCTCAAGATCGCCGACCCCTCGCTCGAGCTGGTCGTCTGCGGCTCGTCGAGCTCGTCGATGCCGACCTTCGGCGAGTGGGAGCGCGTGGTCCTCGAGCACGCGTACGACGACGTCGAGTACGTCTCGTGCCACGCCTACTACCAGGAGTACGACGGAGACCTCGGCTCCTTCCTCGCCTCCTCCCTCGACATGGAGTACTTCATCGCCACCGTCGCGGCGACCGTGGACCACGTGAAGTTCAAGCTCAAGAAGACGAAGGACATCAAGCTCTCCTTCGACGAGTGGAACGTCTGGTACCTCGAGGAGTGGCAGGCCAAGGAGAAGGCCGATGCCGAGGGCGACCAGAGCACCCGCGAGTGGGCCTACGCCCCGCGCCTGCTCGAGGACGTCTACTCCGTCGCCGACGCCGTCGTCCTCGGCAACCTGATGATCACGCTGCTGAAGAACTCCGACCGGGTCACCTCCGCCTCCCTCGCGCAGCTCGTCAACGTGATCGCGCCGATCATGACCGAGCCGGGCGGAGCCGCCTGGCGCCAGACCACGTTCTTCCCGTTCTCGACCACCGCGCGTCTGGCCTCCGGCTCGGTGCTGCGCCCCCGGATCGACGCGGGGACCTACTCGACCGCCCGTCACGGCGACGCTCCGCTCATCGACTCCGTCGCCACCGTCGACGAGGGCCGCGCGGCCGTCTTCCTGGTGAACCGCTCGCAGACGGAGCCGATCGAAGTCACCGTCGACGTCAGCGGCCTCGGAGTCTCGAGCATCGCGGAGGCGGTGGCCCTGTTCGACGAGGACCCCTACGCGAAGAACACGCGTGACGACCAGGACCGCGTGCGCCTGCGCGAGGCCCCGGCGACGCTCGAGGACGGCGTGCTGACGCTGACCCTCCCGCCCGTCTCGTGGACGGCGGTCGCGCTCACGGCGTAGCGGCGTCCGACCCGCGGGACCGCGTCCGGCTTCCCGGAGCTGCGCGGTCCCGCGGGCCCCGTCGCGAACCGTCCCGGCTCAGGCCGCGGGCCACAGCGGGGAGGAGGCGCTCGAGCTGGTCCGCGAGGTCGTCCGCCACCCCCACCAGTACGTGGCGGGGATCGGGCTCGACAACCTCGAGACGGCGGGTCCGCCCGAGCGCTTCGCCGATGCCTACCGCCTCGCCGGGGAGGCCGGCCTGGGACGGACCGCCCACTCCTCCGAGCACGCCCCGACCGCGGCCGACACGACGACCTGCCTCGATCTGCTGGGCTGCGACCGGATCGACCACGGCTACTTCGTCCTCGAGGACCCCGCCGTCGTCGAGCGCGTCCGCGAGCAGGGCGTGGTGTTCACCGTCGCCTCGACGACCTCGCGCCGCTCCTGGCGGCCCTGGCGGCGCGCGTCCATCCGGGCGATGCTCGACGCGGGACTGCGGGTCGTGCCGTGCTCCGACGATCCCGGGATGTTCCCGACCACGCTCGCCGACGAGTACCGCCTCGCCGCCGGCCCGATCGGCGCGACCGCCGCTCAGCTGCGCGCGATGGCGCTCACCGGAGCGGAGGCCTCCTGGCTGCCCGCCGACGAGAAGGAGAGTCTGCGCGCGTCGTTCGCCGCGGAGCTGGACGCGCTGGACGCGGAGTTCGGGCTCGTCTGAGACCCGGGACGCGACGGGCTCCCCGCCCTGACAGAGTGGACGGATGAGCCCCCTCCCCGATCCCCTGGCCTGCGACCTCGAGGCGCTGCGCCGGGAGGTGCTGCCGGACGACGGGGGCGAGGTCGACGACAGCATCCCCGCGCTCGCGGACGCCGATCCGGGACTCTGCGCGATCGCGCTCGTCCTGCCCGACGGGTCCGTCCGCGCGAGCGCCGACGCGGAGGCGCGGTTCAGCATCCAGTCGGCCGTGAAGCCGTTCCTGTTCGCGCTCGCGCTCCTCGACACCGGCGGCGACGCGCTCGACCGCGTCGGCATCGAGCCCACCGGCGAGGCCTTCGACGCCCTCAAGCTCGAGAGCGGCACCGGGCGCCCGCCGAACCCGATGGTCAACGCGGGAGCGCTGCTGACCGCCGCCCTGGTCGACGGGGGCGACGCCGACGGCCGGAGCGAGCGGATCCTCCGCGGCCTCTCCGCCTTCGCCGGCCGCCCGCTCTCCGTCGACGAGAGCGTCGCCGCCGACGAGCACCTCCTCGGCGACCGGAACCACGCCCTCGCGCACCTGATGCGCGCGGAGGGCACCCTGCACCGCAGCGCCGACGACGCCGTCTCCGCGTACGCCCGGGCGTGCGCCGTGCTGGTCGACGTCCGCGACCTGGCCGCGATGGGCGCGACGCTCGCGTTCGGCGGCGTGCACCCGGGGACCGGCGAGCGGGTCGTGCCGGCCTCGGTCGCGCGCGACGTGGTCGCGGTCATGGCGACGTGCGGCGTCTACGACGGCTCGGGCCGCTGGATGCGCGCGGTCGGCGTCCCCGCCAAGTCGAGCGTCTCGGGCGCCCTCGTCCTCTCCGCTCCCGGTCGCCTCGGCGCCGCCGTCGTCAGCCCGCCGCTGGACCCCCAGGGCACCAGCGTCCGCGGCGCCCGCGTCGCCGCCCGCCTGAGCGACGCCCTCGCCCTGCACTCCTTCGCCGTCTCCCCCCGCTGACCGCTGCCGTTCCCCCGCTCTCCCCGCTCCCGCCGGCGCAGCCGCCGCCCGTGCCCCGGGCCGTCGCAGGCGCCCACCGCACCCTCAGCGGAGACCACCCGCCCTCCCTCGACAGCGAAGGGCCGAGCCGCATCCGTGCACGCTCGCCCTCAGGGCCGAGCCACGTCAGCGCACGCTCGCCCGCAGGGCCGAGCTGACCGCCGAATCGCGTTCCAGCGATTCGCCGTAGCGGTACGCTCCCCGCTCCACGACACGCCCCCACCTCGTACAGCCGACCGCGGAGCGGATGACGACGAAGGAGGAATCCGCTCAGTCGAGCACCGCCGAGCTCACCGCCGAATCGCGTTCCAGCGATTCGCCGTAGCGGTACGCTCCCCGCTCCACGAAACGCCCCACCTCGTACAGCCGACCGCGGAGCGGATAACGACGAAGGAGGAATCCGCTCGATCTAGCACCGCCCGCTCAATCCAAGAGCAGCGCCGGTTCCTCCAGCACGCTGGCGACGTCGGCGACGAAGCGGCTGACGACGTCGCCGTCGACGACGCGGTGGTCGAAGGAGCCGCCGACCGTGGTGACGAAGCGGGGGCGGACCTCGCCGTCGACGACCCAGGGCTTCTGCTTGATCGTGCCGAGGGCGATGATCGCGACTTCGCCGGGGTTCAGGATCGGGGTGCCCGTGTCCATCCCGAACACGCCGATGTTGGTGATGGTGATGGTGCCGTTCTGCATGTCGGCGGCGGTGGTCTTGCCGTCGCGGGCGTCGAGGGTGAGCTTCTCGAGGGCCTGGGCCAGTTCGAGGAGGCTCATCGACTGGGCGTCCTTGACGTTGGGGACGAGCAGTCCGCGCGGGGTGGCCGCGGCGATGCCGAGGTTGACGTAGTGGCGGACGACGATCTCGGTGTCGGTCCAGGCGGAGTTGACGGTGGGGTTGCGGCGGACGGCCCAGATGATGGCCTTGGCCATGATGAGCAGCGGCGAGACCTTGACGCCGGCGAAGTCGGGCGAGTTCTTGAGGCGCTTGACGAACTCCATGGTGCGGGTCGCGTCGACGTCGACGAAGACGCTGACGTGGGGCGCGGTGAACGCGCTCGTCGACATCGCGGCGGCGATCGCCTTGCGGACGCCGCGCACGGGGATCCGCTCCTCGCGGTCGTCGCCCCAGGCGGGGGTCTGGATGTTGCGGAAGACGCTGGCCTGGGAGGCGTGGCGGATGACGTCGTCGCGGGTGACCTCGCCGGCGAGGCCGGTGGCCTGCACCTCGAGGAGGTCGACGTCGAGGTCCTTCGCGAGCTTGCGGATCGGCGGCTTCGCGATGACGGGGAGCGCGGCGGCGGCCGGCACGGAGGCGGGCCGGGCCGGCCGCCGCCGCGCTCCCCGTCATCGCGAAGCCGCCGATC
>NZ_PSWB01000029.1:0-46259 GCF_002931865.1 Rathayibacter sp. AY1C7
GGAGGGGACCGGGCTGGGGAGCGCGGAGCGCCGGGGAGCCCGTCGGGCCCGCACGGCGCGGGCGGCGGCGGCGTCCGGACGGCACGACGAACGGCCGGTCGGGACGGCGCTAGACAACCATCGACCACCGACACCGGTTCCGCAATCCGCCGAGGGGATGACTCCCCCGGCCCGCGGCCGCCGGGACGCGCGGAGGACGCGCAGGAGACGTGTCGGCGGCGGCTCCTACACTTCCAGGATGCGCATCGCCACCTGGAACGTGAACTCCATCCGGGCCCGCACCGGCCGCGTCGTCGACTGGCTCGTGCGCGAGGACGTGGACGTCCTCGCCATGCAGGAGCTCAAGTGCAAGCCCGAGCAGTTCCCGCACGAGGCCTTCGCCGACGCCGGCTACCACGTCGAGATGGTCGGGCTCAGCCAGTGGAACGGCGTCGGCATCGCCTCGCGCCTGCCGATGGAGGACGTGCAGATCGGCTTCCCGGGCATGCCCGGCTTCGCGAAGGAGGCGGCGGCCGACGGCTCCTACCCGCTCGAGGCCCGCGCGATCGGCGCCACGGTCGACGGCGTGCGCGTCTGGAGCCTCTACGTCCCGAACGGCCGCGCGGTCGACGACCCGCACTACCTCTACAAGCTCGAGTGGCTCGCGGCCCTCGAGGCGAGCACCCGCGAGTGGCTGGCCGCCGAGCCCGACCTGCCGCTCGCCCTGGTCGGCGACTGGAACGTCGCGCCGCTCGACAGCGACGTGGGCGACCCGAGCCTCGGCCCCGGATCCACGCACGTCTCGATCCCCGAGCGCGCCGCCTTCGCCGCCTTCGAGGACGCGGGCCTGCGCGACGTCGTCCGCCCGCTCGTGCCCGAGGGCTACACCTACTGGGACTACAAGCAGCTCCGCTTCCCGCGCAACGAGGGGCTGCGGATCGACTTCGTGCTCGGCTCCCCCGCGTTCGGCGACCTCGTCACCGGCGCCTCGATCCACCGCGACGAGCGCAAGGGCGACGCCCCGAGCGACCACGTCCCGGTGGTGGTCGACCTCGACCTCGAGACGACCCTCGACGACGACCGCCCGATGATCTTCTGACCATGGCCTCGTCGAAGAAGAAGCGCGCGCGGGCCCAGGCCGCCTCGGCCGGCGCCTCCCGCCCCGCCGCCCGACCCGCGACGGCACGCCCTGCGACCGACCGCCCTGCGACCGCCCGCCCCGGAGCCGCGCACGACGAGTTCCGGTCCGACGCCTACCGCTCGGTGGGCGAGATCATCGCCGCCGGGAAGCCGCGCCGGCGCCGCTGGGACCTCGTGCTCTCGATCCTCGGCTGCCTCGCCCTCGGCCTGATCACGATCGTGCTCGGCTACCTCGCCGCGATCCTCTCGGTCTTCCCCGCGGAGTGCGAGGGCCAGAACTTCGCCTGCGACTTCGACCGGATCGACTGGGGCGTCTCGATCGCGCTGATCGGGCCGCCCGCGCTGACGCTGATCGCCGTGGCCGTGACGGTCGTGCGCTACCTCGTGGGCCGCCGCGCGTTCCTCGTGCCGGTCATCGGGTTCGTGCTCTGCATCGCCACCGCGTTCCTCGCCTCCTCGCTCGTGACGAGCTCGATCCCCGGCTCGGCGCTGGTCTAGCACCGACCCGGGGGCGCGTCAGCGGTCGGCGCGGGCGGCGCTGGTCCAGCACCGACCCGGGGGCGCGTCAGCGGTCGGCGTGCTCGGCGCTGGTCCAGCACCGACCCGGAGGCGCGCGAAGGCGAGGTCAGCCGCAGGCGGGCTCGTCGTTCAGCGTCACCGCGGTGGGGTTGATCATCGGGGTCACCCGCACGGTCTGGTCGCCGAAGCCGGAGGCGTCGCCGGCGCTGAACTGCACGTCGAACGTCTCGGACTGGCCGGGCGAGAGCTGCACGGCGACCTTCGAGACGGGACGGCCGAGGTCGTCGAGGCTCTCGGGTCCGTAGCCCGTGCCGTCGGCCCAGGCCGCACTCGACACCGTGGTCCCGGGAGGGCCGTAGACGTAGATGTTGGTGACGAAGTCGCCCAGAGGGTACGCACCGCGCCCGCCGGCCGCGGCGACGTAGCCGGGCAGCGTCCGAGCGACCGCCTTCGAGATCGTGTTGGTCACGGTGACGGAGGTGGTGAAGACCGCGCCGGAGGCGGCGCACCGGCCCGCGCTCGACTGCGTGACCGCCGTGCTCAGGTAGTAGTCCATCTTCGAGCCGCCCGAGGCGTCCTGGAAGAACACTCCGGTGGTCGTGCCGTCGGTCGTCGTCTGCGGCAGGACCCCCGCGATCGGCGTGGGCGCGAGGAGCGCCTGCTCGTCGGCGTCGGAGCTGTAGGCGAGGATGCGGCTCTCGTCGACCGCCTTCACGATCGCCGGGAGCATCTTCGTCGGCTCCATCTCTCCGCCGAGGATCTTGCCCAGGACCGTCGCGCTCGCCTCCGAGAAGAACTCGTCGGTGCGCTCGGCCACGACCGACTCCGGGTATCGGAAGTAGACCTCGTTGAGCAGGGTCGAGACGGTGTTCTCGCTCGTGAGGACCGTGCCGTCGGTGAGGGTCACGGGCCCGGTCGAGCCGAGGAGGTAGGAGAGGGCGACGGGGTCGATCGCGAGGACGCCGTCGATCCTCTGCTCGGGGAACTTCTGCGCCCAGAACTGCGAGGCGATCGAGGCGGCCGTCGGGAAGTCGGGGCGGCTGGTCGAGACGTTGAAGGTCGTCGCCATGTTCTCGCCGATGGTGTCGAGCGCACTCTGGTCGACGGTGACGGGCGCCAGACCGCGGAAGTCGCCGCTGCCCAGCTGACGGCCGATCGAGATCGCGCCGCCGTCGACGTCGAGCTGCATCACCGACGACGCGCCGCCGCCCAGAGCCTGCGACTCCGCCAGGTTCTGGAACATCACCAGGTAGTGGCGCGGACCGGACGCTCCGAGGGAGTCGGGGAGGATCGCGGTGAGCGGCTCGACCTGCTCCATCGCCGCGGTGGCGGTGGCCAGCTGCGGAGTGAAGGAGTCGAGCGCGGAGGCGACCTGCGGCACCAGCGGGCCGCGGTCGATGCCCTCGACGCGGGTCTGCGCCGCGTCGACGACCTCCTTGGCGACGGTGATCTTCTGCGACAGCTCGGTGATCGCCGCGAGGTCGACCCTGCCGTCGACGGGCTTGAGGATGTCGAGCGAGGTCGTGGAGAGCGGCGTGACGATCCGGCCGGAGACGTCGTCGGCGATCTCGGTCGCGGCGCGGACCGCGGACAGATTCGGCCCGAGGACGGGCACCACCTCCATCACCCGCCACACCGGGTCCTCGGTCTCGTCGCGCGCCTCGCCGGTGAGGGTCGCGATCCGGCCCGCGGTCTCCTCCGCACCGGAGGTGTCGAACGTCGTCAGCCTGTCCGTCACCTGCGACACCAGCGGGATCGCCTCGGTCAGCTTGTCGCGGACGGTCATCGCCTTGTCGTAGGTGCGCACGCCGAGGAGCACCGCGACGACGGCGCCGATCAGCAGGACCAGGAGGACGATCAGCGTGATCCAGAGGCCGCGACGGCGGCGCGGCCTGCCGCGGGCGGAGCGGTCGGCGGACGTGGTGGTGCTCATTCGAGAGAGCCTAAGCGACGGTCGGCGGAGTGCGACCGGGCCCGCGCCACCGGCCCCGTCCCAGGACGAGGGACACGCGACGCGGATGCGCGGGCCGTCCGGCGCCTCCGCCGGGACCGAGCGGGAGCCGGGGATGCTGCTCCGCTCAGCCCAGCAGGAGGGACACCCCGATGAGCACGGGCACCGCGGCGACCGTGGTCACGAGGGCCGTGTCGCGGGCGACGGCGACGCCCCGGTCGTAGCGCGAGGCGAAGGTGAAGATGTTCTGCGCGGTCGGCAGCGCGGCGGTCACCGTCACCACGAAGAGGTGCTCGGAGTCGAGGTGGAACGCGAAGCGCCCCAGCAGCAGCGCGACCGCCGGCATCACCAGCGACTTGAGGACGGACGCGACCACCACCTCGACCCGCGCCGGCCCCGCCTCCAGCGGCCGCTGCCCGCGCAGCGACATCCCGAAGGCGATCAGCACCAGCGGGATCGACGCGTTGCCGATGATCGAGAACGGCTGCAGCACGGGCGCGGGCAGCTCCACGCCGGTGAGGGCGACGACGAGGCCGAGGGCGGAGGCGATGATCATCGGGTTCCGCAGCGGCTGCGTGAGGATCGCGCCGACCGAGGTCCGCCCGCTCGTCGAGACGTCGAGCAGCGTCAGGATCGTCGGCACGAGGACGATCAGCTGCAGGAGGAGCGTCGGGGCCACCCACTGCGGATCGCCCAGCACGTAGATGGCGACCGGCAGCCCGATGTTGTTGGCGTTGACGTAGGAGGAGGCCGCGGTCCCGATCACCGTCTCCGGCAGCGGGCGGGGGAAGAGCAGCCGCGAGGCCAGCACGTAGAGCAGGGCGACGGTCAGCACCGTCAGGAGCGAGACGAGCAGGAACGAGGAGAAGAGGACGGAGACGTCGGCCCGCGACAGCACGGTGAACAGCAGCGCCGGCGTCGTGACGAAGAAGGCGATCCGCGACAGGATCAGCCGGCTCTCGGGCGGGACGATCCGGAACCGCGCGATCAGGTAGCCGACCGCGATGACGACCCCGATGATCGAGAAGCCGGTGAGCACGCCCTCCACGCCGCCGCCTCCCCGCCGCGGCCGGTCCGCTGTCGCGCCTCCACCCTAGGCAGTGGCCGGGGCGTTGCAGCGCCGGCGCGACGCGCCTACGGTGTGCGGCATGCCGCATCTCGAGGTCCCCGGCGCGAGCCTCCACTGGGAGGCGGACGGCCACGCCTCCGCGCCCGCCCTGCTGCTCGTGCACGCGGGCATCGCCGACCTGCGGATGTGGGACCCGCTCGTCCCCGACCTCTCCCGCGACCGGCTGGTGGTCCGCTACGACGTCCGCGGCGCGGGCGGAACGAGCACGGAGGACGTGGAGTACGACCCGCGCCGGGACGCCCTGGACGTGCTCGACCACCTCGGCGTCGAGCGCGCGGTGGTCGTCGGCTGCTCGCGGGGCGGAACGCTCGCGCTCGACCTGGCGCTCGAGCATCCGGAGCGGGTGACCGGCCTGGTCGTGATCGCGCCGGGCCTGGCGGGCTTCGACTACCCCGCGCTGACGGCGGAGGAGGAGCGCCGCTTCGGGGAGGTCGAGGCGCTGGAGCTCGCGGGCGAGCGGGAGGCCGCGGCGATCGTCGAGGCGGAGCTCTGGGCCGTGGGTCCCGACCGCTCCGCGGACGACGTCGCTCCGGAGTTCCTCGCGCGGGTCCGGGAGCTCGCGCTCACGGGCGTCGGCCACGAGGAGGAGGCCCCCCGCCCGATCGAGCCCTCCGGGCCGGCGGGCGAGCGGCTCGGGGAGATCGCCGTGCCGACCCTCGTCGTGGCGGGCGCGCACGACCTCTCGGAGTCGCTGCCGGTCTGCGAGCACCTCGCCGCCGAGGTGAGCGGTGCCGAGCTGCACGTGCTCGAAGACGCGGCGCACCTGCCCGGCCTCGAGCACCCCGAGGAGTTCCTCGCGGTGCTGCGGCCGTGGCTGGAGCGCCACGGGATCTGATCAGGCCACGGCGGCCAGGTCGAACGCCCAGTCCACGTAGAGCTCCGGCGGCTCGCCCTGCTCGACGAGGTCGATCCGGTCGAAGCCGGCCTCGACGCAGGTCGCGCCGGCGTCCAGGTCGCTCTCCGCCACGAAGGCGTGCACGAAGCGTGGCACGGGGAACGCCGCCGCCTCCTCGAGCAGCATCCGCACGGAGTCCGCGGTGATGCCGCGGGCGTGCGGAGCGATGCTCCACGCCGCCTGGTAGGCGACGACGCCGCGCGAGCAGCCGTACCAATAGCCGATGGAGCCGACGGAGAGTCCGTCCAGCTCGACCACGTAGAAGAACGCGTCGCCGTCCGCCCAACCGCGCAGGTAGCGGTCGTGGCGCACGAGGATCTCGCTCTCGCTCTCGAGTCCGCCGCCCGCGTGCGCGAGGGTGTCGCGCAGGACGGAGGCGTCCGCCTGCGGCCAGGGGAGCAGGCGGAGGTTCTCGGGGTGGTGGTCGATGCTGGCTGTTCTCTGGTCGCTTCCGGGTTCGGGTCCCGTCACGCGCTCCGATCCTCTCTCTCAGGATGGCTCGCCGATCGAGCGCGCCGCCAGGGTGTTCGGCGCGCCTGTCCGATCGGATGTCTCCGCACTCGGGATGCGGACACGGTGTCGCCCTATCTTCGACCCGATGAGGGGAGGGAAACGGAAGCGGTGAGGAATCTAGCCCCGGACGGGGGGTGGCACCTGCACAACACCTGGGCAACCGCTGACCGCGGGGCCGGAGAGGGGCGGCGGAGACGTGCGCCCGCCCCTGCGAGATCGCCGCTTCGCTCCGCCGAGACGCAAGAAAAGCGCGCGCACGAGCCCATACGCTCGGAGTCGGAGCGCGTTCCGCTCCTGCAGCCCCGTATCACCAGCGTGAGGAGGATCACCATGTCGCAAGCCGTGCAGAGCACCGTCGTCGGAGAACCCGAGGTCGTCGAGGACCGCGTGGAGGACTCCGCCGCCTGGCTCGACCTGAAGGCCGCCGCCGCCGCGCTGCAGCCGCTCCAGTCTCAGGACGGCTCGCTCGCCGAGCCCGAGCGGCTCGAGGAGGCGCGCACCCTCGTCGAGCGGATCGTCGCCGGCGTCCGCACCCTCGCCCCCGCGTTCCCGCACGACGCCGCGTACCTCGACGCGCTGGTCGTCGACCTCGAGCGCTGGAGCGCCGGCGGACTCGGCCTGCCCGACTTCCTCGACTCGCTCACCGCGTTCCAGCCGCAGCTCGAGCGCGTCGACGGCCGCCGCCACCTCGTCGTCTTCCCCATGTACACCCAGAACGGCAGCCGCGACCGCCACGTCGAGGCCGTCCTCGTCGAGGTCGTCTGGCCGCGGTTCGTCGCCGAGCTGGAGGCGGGCGACTACTCCAACGCCCTCTTCGTGCCCGTGCGCTTCGTCGACTTCACCGCCGGCTACGACACCGACAGCGCCGTGCTGTTCCCCGAGACGGTCGCGATGCGCTCCGTCCCGTCCTTCACCTGGGGCGCGATCTTCGCCGACCGCGAGGCGGCCCGGTTCCGCCGCGTCGTCACGGAGGCGGCCCGGATCACCCGTCTCGAGCTCCCGGAGGACGCGCAGCGCCTGCTGGCCGACCAGCGCCTGGCGGAGGAGTCCTTCGTGATGTGGGACCTCATCCACGACCGCACCCACATGCGCGGCGACCTGCCGTTCGACCCGTTCATGATCAAGCAGCGGATGCCCTTCTTCCTCTACTCGCTGGAGGAGCTGCGGTGCGACCTCACCGCCTTCCGCGAGGCCGTCGCCATCGAGCGCCGCCTCGGCGCGCTGGACCGCCGCGACGACGAGGAGGAGGCGCTGGCCGAGCGCTCGCGCTTCGTGCAGTACGCGATCCTGTTCGACCGGCTCTTCCGCTTCCCGCTCACCGGGTCGCGGGTGCGCAACTACGACGGCCTCGGCGGCCAGCTGCTCTTCGCCTGGCTGCACCAGCACGGCGTCCTGCACTGGACCGACACCCGGCTGGCGTTCGAGTGGGACGCCGTCGCCGACGTGGTCGTCGCCCTCTCGGACGCGATCGACGAGCTCTACTGGCGCTCGATCGACCGGCCGAAGACGGCGCACTGGCTGGCCGCGCACGAGCTGATCGCGGCCACTCTCACTCCGCACCCCGCCTCCGCCTGGGCCCGCGGGCTCCCGGACGAGGTGCTGCTCGGCGCCCCGCGCGGCCTCACCGACGCGGTGCTGGACGACGAGTTCCCGCTGTCGATGTTCTACGAGGCCCTCGGGAAGAAGATGGGCGACGTCATCGCCTCGACCCGGGGCATCACCGGCCGGGACTGACGTCGCGCCCGGGAAGCGGCGGGGTGCGCTCCTCCGCCTCCCGGGGCCCCGTCCGACCGGCGTCGGTTAGCGTGGGGCGCATGCCCTCAGGTGACGGAGCCGCGGACCCGCTCGACGCGGGCTGGATCCGGCGAGCGCCGAGTCGGGCCGGATACGTGCGCGACGCGGTCACCGCGGGGATCCTGCTGGTGGCGACGGTCGTCTCCGTCGCGCTGTACTCCTCGGCGGGCTTCCCGGACGCGGCGCACCCCGTCGTCAGCGCCCACTGGGCCGTCCTGATGACCCTTCCCCTCGCGCTGCGCCGCCGGTTCCCCGCGAGCGTGGCGGCCGGGCTCTCCGTCGTCTACGCGCTCGGGATCGTGCTCCAGGTGCCGGAGTCGCTCTTCGGCCAGATCTGCCTGTTCCTCGCGCTCTACACGGTCGGCGCGTGGGGCCGGAACCGGCGCACGGCGCTCGTCGTCCGGGTGGCGATCGCGGTCGGGATGCTGGGCTGGCTGCTCACCACCCTCGCCACGGGCGAGTACTTCGGCAGCTCCGTGCCGGTCGACGACTCCCCCGGCCTGCTCTCGCCCTACGCGGCGGAGTCGGCCCTCGCGGTCGTCTCGAACCTGCTCTACTTCGGCAGCGCCTACGTCTTCGGCGAGGCGTCGTGGCAGTCGGCCCGCCGGCTGGAGGCGCTCGAGACGCGCACGGCCGAGCTCGACGACGAGCGGGAGCGCTCCTCGCGGCAGGCCGTGTCCTCCGAGCGGCTGCGGATCGCGCGCGAGCTGCACGACGTGGTCGCGCACCACGTCAGCGTGATGGGCGTGCAGGCGGGAGCGGCGCGGCGGGTGCTGGCGCGGGATCCGGAGCGGGCGGCGGCATCGCTCAGCGCCATCGAGGGCGACGCGCGCTCGGCGATCGAGGAGCTGCACCGCATCCTGGTCGCGCTGCGCGCCGAGGACGCGGTGCCGAATCCGCTCACCGACGCCGCGTCCACCCGCGGGGTGGCCCAGCTCGAGGAGCTGGTCGCGGCGTCCAGCGGGTCGGGCCTGCCCACCGTCTTCCTCACCCTCGGCACGCCCCGCGAGATCCCCGCGACGGTGGGGCTCAGCCTCTACCGCATCGCGCAGGAGTCGCTCACGAACGTCCGCAAGCACGCGGGGCGCGGCGCGCACGCCGAGGTGCGCCTCCGCTACGCCCCCGACGCGGTCGAGCTCGAGATCGCCGACGACGGCGGGTCCGGCCCGCACCCGAGCGCTCCCGCCTCCTGCGGACTGGGGCACACCGGCATGAGCGAGCGCGCGGCCGCGGTCGGCGGCTGGATCGAGATGGGGCCGAGGGGCGGAGGCTACCTCGTGCACGCCCGGGTTCCGCTGTCCCCCGTCCGGGCGAGCGTGCCGGACGCCGACGACCCGGTACCGTCGTCGGAGACGTCGCGGGGGCGTCAGGAGCGAGCGAGCGGGGGCCGCCCATGACCGAGCACGTGCGCGTGCTGCTCGTCGACGACCAGGAGCTCGTCCGCGTGGGCTTCCGCATCATCCTCGAGTCGGAGCCGGGGATCGAGGTGGTCGGCGAGGCCCGCACCGGGCTCGAGGCCCTGCAGCGCGCCTCCGAGCTGCGCCCCGACGTGATCTGCATGGACGTGCAGATGCCCGGCCTCGACGGCCTGGCCGCGACCCGCGAGATCGTGGCCGACCCGCGCCTGTGCTCGCGGGTGCTCATCCTCACCACCTTCGACCGCGACGACTACCTCTTCGAGGCGCTCTCGGCCGGCGCCAGCGGGTTCCTGCTCAAGAACGCGTCGCCGGAGGAGCTGGTCGAGGCCGTGCAGGTGGTCGCCCGCGGCGACGCGATGCTCGCCCCCGACGTCACCCGGCGCGTGATCGAGCGGTTCGCGTCCGTGCCCGAGCGCACGCCGGCCGCCGCCGAGCACTCCGGAGTGGCCGATCTGACGGACCGCGAGCGCGAGGTGCTCGTGCACCTGGCGCGGGGCTGGTCGAACGCCGAGATCGCGGCCGAGCTGTTCGTGGGCGAGGCGACCGTGAAGACGCACGTCTCGAAGATCCTGATGAAGCTCGGCGTGCGCGACCGGATCCAGGCGGTCGTGTTCGCCTACGAGCACGGGATCGCGGTGCCGGGGCGCCCCTGAGCGGTCGGCCGGGGGATCTGCTTGCGGGTGCTCGACGCCGGGGCGGTCAGCGCCGGGACTGGCTCGAGGCCGGGCGCGGCGGGGTGCGGCGGACGAACTCCATCCGGATCTCCGGCACGATCTTCCGGTCGAGCACGACCGTCATGTAGCGGCCGTCGACGCGGGCGCCGATCGCGACCACGTCCGGATCGGTGTCCACGCGGTAGCCGCGCAGCGCCTCCCCGTCCACGATCACCGGGACGCCCCGCACGACGTCCTCGTCGCGGAGGGCGGCGGCGACCACCGGCATCCCGCCGCGGCGGCTGCGCACGCGGCCCGGGAAGGTGTTGCGGAGCACGTCGCCCATGTGGGCCGCGAGGCGGGACTCCAGGGGCCGGCTGCGCTCGGCGGGGATCGGCACGGAGGTGCGGACCGCCTCCCAGAGCACCGGGTACCGCATCCGCGTCACCTGGTCGACCATCCACGGCGGCAGGTGGTCGTTCTCGGCGCGCTCGATCGCGCGCTTCTGCTCGGGGGTCAGCGGGACGTGGTTGACGGGGTCGGCGCGGTTGCGCGGGTTCTTGTAGAACGAGTACGAGAGCGAGATCTCGACGAAGCGGCCGAGCGCCATCGTCTGCGCCGCGGCGAACTCCTCCAGCCTCGGCTGGGGCGCGAACGCGAGGACGGGATCGCCGAAGCGAGCCGCGATCTCGTCCACCCCGGGAGGGGCGGGCATGTCGCGGACAGCTTCCGTCGTGTCCATGCGCATACGTCAAGAGTGGCCTGCCTCCCAGCCGATACCAACTTCTTGACGGAGATCGGCTTTCGGGTCGTCGTCCTTTCACCTGCCCGAAACATGCGGGAGGCAGGAGGGGTGTCTCGGCGGGCGCCTCCGGGGCTCCTCCGGGCGGCGGGCTGCGAAGATGGAGGGATGAGCGCTCTGCACGATCCCGACGTCCGCGGCTTCGCCTCCGACAACTACTCCGGAGTGCACGACGAGGTCCTCGCCGCGATCGCCGCGGCCAACGGAGCGCACCAGATCGCCTACGGCGAGGACGTCTACACCGAGCGCCTGCAGGAGGCGTTCCGCCGCGAGTTCGGCGAGCAGGCCCAGGCCTTCCCCGTCTTCAACGGCACGGGCGCCAACGTCACCGGCCTGCAGTCGATGCTGCCGCGGTGGGGCGCCGTCGTCTCGGCGGGCACCGCGCACATCACCTCCGACGAGGGCGGAGCGCCGGAGAAGGTCGGCGGAATCAAGATCCTCACGGTCCCCACGCCCGACGGCAAGCTGACCCCGGCGCTGGTCGACCAGGAGGCGTGGGGCTTCGGCGACGAGCACCGCGCCCAGCCGCTCGTGGTCTCGATCACCCAGTCCTCCGAGCTCGGCACCGTCTACACCCCGGAGGAGGTGCGCGCGCTCGCCGACCACGCGCACGGCCTCGGCATGCGGCTGCACATGGACGGGGCGCGCATCGCGAACGCCGCGGCCGCCCTCGGCCTGCCCCTGCGCTCCTTCACGACCGACGCAGGCGTCGACGTGCTCTCGTTCGGCGGCACCAAGAACGGCATCCTGCTCGGCGAGGCGATCGTCGTGCTCGACCCGGCGGCCTCGACCGGGCTGACCTTCCTCCGCAAGACCAACATGCAGCTGTCCTCCAAGATGCGCTTCATCTCGGCGCAGCTGCTCGCCCTGCTCGGCGACGGCGGCGAGGAGGAGCCCCTGTGGCTCCGCTCGGCCCGGCACGCGAACGCCATGGCGGCGCGCCTGCGCTCGGGGCTCGAGGAGGCGATCGCCGCCGGCCGGATCACCGGGCTCGAGTTCACGCAGCAGACCCAGGCGAACGCGGTGTTCGCGACGCTGCCGCCCGGAGTCGCGGACCGGCTCCGCACCGCCTACCGCTTCTACGACTGGAACCCGGCGACCGGCGAGGTCCGCTGGGTCTGCTCCTTCGACACGACGGAGGACGACATCGACGCGTTCACGGCCGCGATCGAGCGCGAGCTGGCCGCGTGAGGGCCCGCCTCCCGCGCCTGGCGACGGTCGCCGCCGCGCTCGCCGTTCTCGTCGCGCTGACGGGCTGCACGTCGGCCGAGCGCTCGGACGTCGCGGCCACCCCGTCGGCGTCCGAGACCGCCGCTCCGACTCCCTCCGCGACTCCGACGCCCTCGCCCACGGCCTCGACCCGCCTGGGCTGCGACTCCCTCCTCCCCGCCACGCGGGCGGCCTCGGCGCTGGGGGTCTCCCGCAGCGCTCTCGAGGGCAGCCGCGAGGTGACGACGCGCTCCTCGGGCGAGCTGATCCGCGAGGCCGCGGAGGAGAACGGCGGAGTGCTCCGCTGCGCCTGGTACGACGAGGACGCCTCGATCACCGCGGCGGCGGTCGACGACGCCGCCGAGGCCTTCGCCGGCCGTCCGGGCCCGCGCCTCGAGACCGGCGTCGAGGCCTACGGCTCCTGCACCGACGGCAGCTGCGACCTGGACCTGCTCGCCGGCGCCACCTGGGTGACGCTGCAGCTGCGCGGCGCCCCCGCCGCGGTCGACCTCGCCGCGCTGGCGACCGGCACCGCCTCCGCCGCGCTCGGCAGTCTCGACGAGCCGGTCACCGCGACGGCGCCCGTCTGCACCGAGGTCCTGACGGCCGAGCAGCTGTCCGGTGCCGCCGGTCTCGCGCAGGCGACCGCGGGGACGGGGACCGGGACGCCGACCACCGCGTCGGCCGCTGCCGCCGCCCGGGCCGGGTACGCCTCCTGCAGCTGGAGCGACGCCTCCAGCGCCGCCTACTCGGGCGTGACGGTCGACGCGCTCCCGAACGGCGACGACGGCTGGCGGAACCTCTCGCTGACCTCGGGCCTGGCGATCCCGCTCGAGCCGCTCGACGGCTTCGGCGAGAAGGCCCTCACCGGCTGCGCGGCGGGCGTCTGCGAGATCGACGCGCTGGCCGACGACGTGTGGTGGCGCGTGACCGTCACCGGCGACGCGGCGAAGGCCGAGGCCGTCGCCCGCGCCGTGCTCGCGAACGCCTGACCCGCGGCGCCCCGCTCCTCCTCCGCGAGCGGGTCAGCGCCAGTACTCGTACCAGGACGACTCGCGGCAGCCGAGGGACGCGTAGAGGCGGCGGGCGCCGGCGTTCTCGGCGAGCACCTGGAGCCAGAAGCGCGCGACGCCCCGGCCGGACGCGTCCTCGAGGAGGGCGCGGACCACGGCGGAGGCGAGCCCGCGGCGCCGGGCGTCCGGGCGGGTCGCCAGGGCGAAGAGGCCGCCCCAGAGCTCGCCGTCCGGCGCCGTGACGAGCGCGAGGCGGCCGGTCGCGGCCGGGCCGTCCCCGTCGACGGCGAGAGCGTAGGAGGAGGGGCAGCCCGCGAGGATGCGCTCGGCGACCGCACGCTCCTCCGCTCCACCGCGACCGTCCACCGACCACCAGAGGGCGAGCCAGTCCTCGTCTGGAGCCGGGGCGAGCCGGACGCGAGGTCGCGGCGCGGATATCGGCGGCGCGGGCCTCGACGTCGCGGGCAGGGCGGCGAGCGCCTCCTGCACCGATCCGGTCAGCACGAGCGTCCGATCGATCGGCGCGGCGCCCCGCTCGGCGAGCAGCCCGGTCAGACCGGCGGGGCTCGGCGGGCCGATCTGCACGAGGGGTGCGATCCCGTGCTCGCGGGCGAACGCCTCCGCCGCGTCGAGGGCCGCCCCCTGGTCGACGACGTCGCCGGACGCGAGCACCGAGTTCGCGCGCTTGGTGACCCCTGCGGAGGCGCGCAGCTCCCACGCGCCGAGGGGGCGCCGCACGAGCGCGGGCCAGGCGTCGGCGGCGAGGCGGTCGAGCAGGCGCGGATCCATCGGGCCACGGTAGCGGGAGCGGCGCCGGAGCCCGGCGGGCACCCCCGGAGACGGCTCCGGCCCGCCGGATCCGCCGCGGACGAGCCGAGCGGGATCCTGCGGGCCGGAGGCCGTGGAGGGACGAGCCCTACATGTTGATCATGTGCCCCTTGAGGCCGTGGAAGCCCTCCTGCAGCGCCTCCGACAGCGTCGGGTGGGTGTGCACGTTGCGGGCCAGCTCGGTCGCGGTGAGGTCCCACTTCTGGGCGAGCGTGAGCTCGGGGAGCAGCTCCGAGACGTCCGGGCCGATCATGTGGGCGCCGAGGAGCTCGCCGTACTTCTTGCTCGCGATGAGCTTCACGAAGCCGGTGGGCTCGCCGAGGCCGTGGGCCTTGCCGTTCGCCATGAAGGGGAAGGTCGAGACGGTGATCTCGTGTCCCTCGTCCGTCGCCTGCTTCTCGGTGAGGCCGAAGGAGGCGATCTGCGGCTGGCAGAACGTCGCGCGCGGCATCATCCGGTAGTCGCCCAGGGTCTGGGTCTCGGCACCGGCGAGGGTCTCGGCGGCGACGACGCCCTGCGCCTCCGCGACGTGCGCGAGCTGCAGCTTCGCGGTGACGTCGCCGATGGCGTAGATGTGCGGCACGTTGGTGCGCATGTGGTCGTCGATCGCGATCGCGCCGCGCTCGGTGAGCTCGACGCCCGTCTTCTCGAGGCCGAAGCCCTCGGTGCGGGGGACCCAGCCGATCGACATGAGCACCTTGTCGACCTCGAGGGTCGACTGCGTGCCGTCCTTCGCGGTGTAGGTGACCGTGACGTAGCCGTCCTTGTCGACGACCGACTCGACCTTGGTCGAGGTCAGGATCTCGACGCCGAGCTTCTTGTACTGCTTCTGGATCTCCTTGGAGACGTCCGGGTCCTCGTTGGGGAGGGCGCGGTCCATGAACTCGATGATCGTCACGTCGACGCCGTAGTTCTTGAGGACGTAGGCGAACTCCATGCCGATGGCGCCCGCGCCCACGATGGCCATCGTGTCGGGGAGCTCGCGGGTCATGATCTGGGTCTCGTAGGTGACGACGTTCTCGGAGAGCTCGACGCCGGGGAGGAGGCGGACGCTCGCGCCGGTCGCGATGATCGCGTCGTCGAAGGTCAGCGACTCCGTGCCGCCCTTGCTCAGCTGCACGTCGAGGCCCTGCGGGCCGGTGAAGGAGCCGACGCCGTCGAACTCGGCGATCTTGTTCTTCTTCATCAGGAAGTGGACGCCCTTGGTGCGGCCGTCCGCGACCGAGCGGCTGCGGTCGAACGCCGCACCGAAGTCGAACGAGACGTCGCCCGAGATGCCGAACTGCTTCGCCTGGGTGTGGAAGAGGTGGGCGAGCTCCGCGTTGCGCAGCAGCGCCTTGGACGGGATGCAGCCGACGTTAAGGCAGACACCGCCCCAGTACTGCTTCTCGACGACGGCGACGGACTTGCCGAGCTGGGCGGCGCGGATCGCGGCCACGTATCCGCCGGGGCCTGCCCCCAGGACGACGACGTCGAAGTGCTGGGCCATGGATGATCCTCCAGAGTCGTGGATGGTGGTGCGCGGGGTGACCACGCCGTCTCCCACCGTACCGTTCCGGGGCTCGGAGGCGGCCCGCTCCTCCGTGGGCGAACGCGCGTGCGGGCGCCTGCCGTGCACGCGCGGGAATGCCCGCGGGGCGGGGACGGTTGGGCTCCACGGGCGACGGAGCCCCTCCCCCAGTCCCCCGCACGGAAGAAGCCCCGCGATGTCCGCCACCGCCTCCCGCACCGCCAGCACCAGCGCCCCGATCCTCGACGTCCTCGCGGAGCGCTGGAGCCCCCGCTCCTACGACGCGTCCGCGACCGTCTCCGACGAGACCCTCGCGTCCCTCCTCGAGGCCGCGCGCTGGTCCCCGTCCGCCAGCAACTCGCAGCCGTGGCGCTTCATCGTCGCCCGCCGCGGAACCGACGGGTTCGACCGCATCGTCGCGACGCTCGCCGGCTTCAACGGCGCCTGGGCCGGCTCCGCCGCCGTCCTCGTCGTCGCGCTCGCCGAGACCGTCGACTCCGAGGGGAAGCCGCGCCCCTGGGCCGTCTACGACCTCGGCCAGTCGATCGCCCACCTCAGCGTCCAGGCGCACCACGAGGGCCTGCACGTGCACCAGATGGCCGGCTTCGACAAGGACGCCGTCCGCGCCGCGTTCGGCGTCGACGAGCGCTTCGACCCGGTGACGATCGCCGCGGTGGGAGTCGCGGCCGACGCCGACGCGCTGGCGAACGAGACCCTCCGCGAGCGCGAGACCGCGCCGCGCACCCGCCTGCCCCTCGAGGAGCTCGTGCTCGTCCAGGCGTAGCCCTCCGGCGGAAGGCCTCCCCCGTCCGCGGACCGGGGAGGCCTTCCGCGTCCCACCCCCTGTGTTACTCCCCGTGTCGGTCCCCGCTGTGCCGCCGGGAGCCTCTCCGTACGATCGGACGATCCGCCCGCCCGTCCCGCTGCCCGGAGAGACATGCCCGCCACCCCCGCCGCCCGCACGAGCCTGGCCTTCGACGCCGAGCTCGGCCAGTCGGCGTTCCCCGTGCGCTTCGAGGGGGTCGGCCGCACCTTCGCGCCCGGGTCCCCCGTGCTGACCGACGTGACGCTCGAGGCCGCCGCGGGCGAGGTCATCGCGATCCTCGGCCCGAGCGGCTGCGGCAAGTCGACGCTGCTGCGCATCGCGGCGGGCCTGGACACCGCCTCCGAGGGGTCCGTCCTCATCGACGGCGCCCCCGTCTCCGGCATCGACCCGCGCTGCGCGGTGGCGTTCCAGGAGCCGCGGCTGCTGCCCTGGCGGAGCATCGCCGACAACGTCGCGCTCGGCCTGCCGCGCGGCACCCCGCGCCCGGCGGCCCGCGCCGCCGTCGACGAGCTGCTCTCGCTGGTCGGCCTCACCGCGCACGCCCGCTCGCGGCCTCGCGAGGTGTCCGGAGGGATGGCCCAGCGCGCCTCCCTCGCCCGCGCCCTCGCCCGGAACCCCGGCGTGCTCCTCCTGGACGAGCCCTTCGGGGCGCTCGACGCGCTGACCCGCCTGCGGATGCAGGACCTGCTGCTCGACGTGCACGCGGCGGCTCCGGCGACGATCCTGCTCGTCACCCACGACGTCGACGAGGCCCTCCAGCTGGCCGACCGCATCGTGCTCCTCGGGCGCGACGAGCCCGGAGGCGTCTCGCGCATCCAGCGGATCGTCGCCGTCCCCGGAGCGCGGCCGCGCGACCGCGGCTCGGCGGAGCTCGCCGAGCACCGGGCCGAGCTCCTCGCGGGGCTGGGCATCGAGCGGCACTGACCCCGGGCGGATCGACCCGCATCCCTCCACCCGGGCGGCACGGTCCGGGCGGCACGACCTCCCTCCCCAGCCGCCTCCTCCTCCCGCTCTCCACCGCACGAGCACCTCCCCGCACCGCCCCTCCCCTGCAGCGTCCACACTCGCTGTCACCGCATCCCCGAAGCCGAGGCCCCCATGTCGTTCACCAGCTCCCCGCTCACCCGCCGCACCGCTCTCGCCGGTCTGCTCACCGCCGCCGCCGTCCCGCTCCTCGCGGGCTGCGTGCAGGGCGAGGGCGGAGGAGGAGCGGCGGCCGCGACCGCCGACGCCGCCTCCGGAGGAACTCAGGGCGGCACGCTCACGCTCGACTTCGCGACGTACAACCCGCTGAGCCTGGTCATCAAGGAGAAGGGCTGGCTCGAGGCCGCCCTCGCCGAGCAGCAGGTCACCGTCGCCTGGGTGCAGTCGGCCGGCTCCAACAAGGCCAACGAGGCCCTGCGCGCCGGAGCGATCGACGTCGGCTCCACCGCCGGCTCGGCCGCACTGCTCGCCCGCTCGAACGGCTCGCCGATCAGGACGATCGACATCTTCTCGCAGCCGGAGTGGTCGGCCCTCGTCGTCCCCGCCGGCTCGGCGATCACGTCGGTCGAGCAGCTCAAGGGCAAGCAGATCGCGGCCACCAAGGGCACCGACCCGTACTTCTTCCTGGTGCAGGCGCTCGAGGCCGCCGGCCTGGGCATCGGCGACGTGACGGTGCAGAACCTGCAGCACGCCGACGGCTGGGCGGCGCTGCAGAACGGCTCCGTCGACGCCTGGGCGGGCCTGGACCCGATCATGGCCGGCGCCGAGGCGGCCGGGGCGACCCTGCTCTACCGCAACGTCGACTTCAACTCCTACGGCCTGCTCAACGCGACCGAGAGCTTCCTCGCCGAGAAGCCGGACCTCGCGCAGACCGTCGTGAACGCGTACGAGCACGCCCGCGCCTGGGCGCTCGAGAACCAGGACGAGACGGCGAGCATCCTCGCCTCCGTCGCCGGCCTCGACGTGGCGGTGGCGACGACGGTCATCACCGAGCGCAGCAACCTCGACGTCGACAACGTCCCCGGCTCCGCGCAGACCGACGTGCTCGCCGTGATCGGCCCGATCTTCGTCGAGAACGGCGACGTCGCCTCGCAGCAGCAGGTCGACGACGCGCTCGACTCGCTGCTCGACGACACCTACGCCTCGGCGGCCGACCCGAGCGCCATCGGCGCCTGAGGGTCCGGCCCTCCGCCCCCGACCCCGTGATCCGAGGAGACCGACGATGACGATCCGCGACGACGACACCGCGACCGACGCCGATGTGCTGCGGCGGAGCGCGCTGTCCGCGCCGATGCCGGGTGAGCCCGGACTCGTGACGGCGGGCCCGTCGGTCGCGGCCTCCCAGCGCCGCCTCCGCGAGGACCGCTCCCACCCGCTCACCACGCGACGGTGGTTCGTGGTCGCGGGAGGCGCGATCCTGCCCGTGCTGCTGCTCGCCGCCTGGCAGATCGCGACGACGACCGGGATGGTCTCGGTGGCGGTCTTCCCCTCGCCCGCGATGGTCTGGGCGGCCGGCGTCGACCTCGCCCAGCGCGGCGACCTCGGCCAGGACGTCGCCATCTCGACGCAGCGCGTGCTCATCGGGTTCGCGCTCGGCTCGGCGCTCGGGCTCGTGGTCGGCGCGCTCTTCGGGCTCTCCCGCGTCTGGGAGGTCATCCTCGGACCGACGCTCGGCGCGATCCGGGCGGTCCCGTCGCTGGCCTGGGTCCCGCTGCTGCTGCTCTGGATGGGCATCGGCGAGGAGTCGAAGATCACCCTGATCACGATCGGCGCGTTCTTCCCCGTCTTCACCACGGTGGCCACGGCGCTCGGCCACGTCGACCGGCACCTCGTCGAGGCCGGCCGCGCCTTCGGCCTCTCGGGCGTCCGGCTCTTCACGACGGTGCAGCTGCCCGCGGTGATCCCGTCCGTGATCTCCGGGCTGCGCCTCGCGCTCGCCCAGTCGTGGCTGTTCCTGGTCGCCTCCGAGCTCATCGCCTCCTCGATGGGCCTCGGCTTCCGCCTCATCGACAGCCAGAACAACGGCCGGATCGACCGGGTGTTCCTGGCGATCGTCCTGCTGGCCGTGCTGGGCAAGCTCACCGATGCCATCGTCGGCGTGTTCCAGCGCTACGCCGTGAGGAAGTGGGCGTGAGCGCCGGGGAGGGAGCTCCGAGCGTGAGCGGGACGATCGCCAACCTGCTCGACGAGCACCGCCGGTTCCCCCCGCCCGCGGCCTTCGCCGCGCAGGCGAACGCGGGCGCGGAGGAGTACTCGCGAGCCGCCGCCGATCCGGTCGCGTTCTGGGAGGAGGCGGCCCGCCGCCTCGAGTGGGCGGAGCCGTGGCACACCGCCCACAGCTGGGAGCCTGCCGCTCCGCTGCCCGGCGGCTCGCTCTCGGTGCCGCGCACGACCTGGTTCGAGGGTGGACGGCTGAACGTGGCCGTCAACTGCGTCGACCGCCACGTGGACGCGGGACGCGGCGGGAAGACCGCCCTCCACTTCGAGGGCGAGCGCGGCGACCGGCGGTCGATCACCTACGCCGAGCTCCAGCGCGAGGTCTCCCGCGCCGCGAACGCGCTGACCGCGCTCGGGATCGGGAAGGGCGACCGCGTCGTCGTCTATCTCCCGGTGATCCCCGAGACCATCGTCATCACGCTCGCGATCGCGCGGATCGGCGCGATCCACTCGCTCGTCTTCGGCGGCTTCTCCGCCGAGGCGGTGCGGTTCCGCGTGGAGGACACCGGCGCGAAGCTCCTGGTCACCACGGACGGGCAGTTCCGGCGCGGAGCGGCGGTGCCGGTCAAGGCGGGCGCCGACAGGGCGGTCGAGGGGGTCGCGTCGATCGAGCACGTCCTCGTCGTCCGCCGCACCGATGAGACCGACGTCCCGTGGACCCCGGGCCGCGACGTCTGGTGGCACGAGCTGGTCGACGCGCAGAGCGACGTCCACGAGGCCGAGGCCTTCGACTCCGAGACGCCGCTGTTCATCATCTACACCTCCGGCACGACCGGGAAGCCCAAGGGGCTGGTGCACACCAGCGGCGGCTACCTCACGCAGGCCTCCTGGACGCACTGGGCGGTGTTCGACGCGAAGCCGGACGACGTGCACTGGTGCACCGCCGACCTCGCCTGGGTCACCGCGCACACCTACGAGATCTACGGACCGCTCTCGAACGGGCTCACCCAGGTCATCTACGAGGGCACCCCGAGCACCCCGCACACCGCCCGGCACTTCGAGATCATCGAGCGGTACGGGGTGACCGTCTACTACACGGCGCCGACGCTGATCCGGACGCTGATGACCTGGTTCCCCGAGGGCGTGCCCGCCCGGTACGACCTGTCGAGCCTGCGCCTGCTCGGCACCGTCGGCGAGTCCATCAACCCCGAGGCCTGGGTCTGGTTCCACGAGGCGATCGGCGGCGGACGCTGCCCGATCGTCGACACCTGGTGGCAGTCCGAGACCGGCGCCGCGGTGATGTGCCCGCTGCCGGGCGTCTCGACCCTCAAGCCGGGCTCGTCTCTCGGAGCCCTGCCCGGGCTCGGCGTCCTCGTGGTGGACGAGCACGGCGAGCGGGTGCCGAACGGCTCCGGCGGCTACCTCGTGGTCGACCGGACCGGGCCGGCGCTCGCCCGCACCGTGTGGGGCGACCCGGAGCGGTACCGCGACTCCTACTGGGCCCGCTACGCGTCCCAGGGGTGGTTCTTCTCCGGGGACGGCGCGAAGTACGACGCCGACGGCGACGTCTGGGTGCTCGGCCGCGTCGACGACGTCATCAACGTCTCCGGGCACCGCCTGTCCACGATCGAGATCGAATCGGCACTCGTCGCCCATCCGGCCGTCGGCGAGGCCGGAGTCGTTGGAGTCGCCGACGCGACGACCGGCCAGGCCATCGCGGCGTTCGTCATCCCCTCCGACGAGGCCGTCGACCGCAGCGAGGAGGACCCGGCCTACTGGGCCGCGCTCGGCACGACGCTCTCGGCGCTCCTGCGCGACCACGTGGCGGTCGCGATCGGTCCGATCGCCAAGCCGCGCGACGTGGTGGTGGTGCCGGATCTGCCCAAGACCCGCTCCGGCAAGATCATGCGGCGGCTGCTCGGCGACATCCGCGACGGCCGCCCGCTCGGAGACGTGACGAGCCTCCAGGACGACACCGTCCCGGCGCGCATCGCCCGCATCGTCGCCGAGCGCGGGTAGGCGCCGCGCCAGTCGGACGCGGCGGGCGGACCCTGTTTCGGGGAGGCGTCGGGAGCCTGCGCGTCCGCGGCGAGGAGGGGCCGCCGGGGAGCATCCGGAGTAGCGTGAAGCCGTGCGCGACGTCCAACAGCAGATCATCTCCGAGCTCCACGTCTCCCCCGCCGTCGATCCGGCCGTCGAGGTCGAACGGCGCAGCGGATTCCTCGCCGACTACCTCCGCAGCACCGGCGCGAAGGGCCTCGTCCTCGGCATCAGCGGCGGCCAGGACTCGAGCCTCGCCGGGCGCCTCTGCCAGCTCGCGGTCGAGCAGGTCCGCGCGAGCGGCGGCGACGCCTCCTTCATCGCGGTCCGCCTGCCGTACAAGGTGCAGGCCGACGAGGAGGACGCCCAGCTCGCCCTCACGTTCATCCGCCCGGACCGCCAGGTCGTCTTCGACATCCACCAGGGCGTCGACGGCGTGGCCGCAGCATTCGGCGACGCGGTCGACGAGCCGATCAGCGACTTCGTGAAGGGCAACGTGAAGGCGCGGATGCGGATGATCGCGCAGTACGCGATCGCCGGCCAGGCCGGGATGCTCGTCGTCGGGACCGACCACGCGGCCGAGGCGGTCACCGGCTTCTTCACGAAGTACGGCGACGGCGGCGCCGACGTCCTCCCGCTCACCGGCCTCACCAAGCGGCAGGGGCGCTCGCTCCTCGAGCACCTGGACGCACCGGCCCGGCTCTACGAGAAGGCGCCGACGGCGGACCTGCTCGACGACAACCCCGGCCAGACCGACGAGACGAACCTCGGGCTCACCTACGCCGACCTCGACACGTACCTCGAGGGCGGCGAGGTCGACCGGGCCGTCGCCGAGGCGATCGAGGCGCGGTACGCCGCGACCGAGCACAAGCGCCAGGTGCCGCTGTCGATGTTCGACGACTGGTGGCGCTGAGCCGCCGCTGACCGCTTCCAGCGGCCGGCAGCTCAGGACCGCACGGGGCCCCGCTGAGGCGGGGCTCCCGTGCGTCCGGCGCGGAACCGATGCGAGGACCGGACCCGCCGCGGTATCAGGAGTCGGCGCGGGCGTTGTAGACGAGCACCTCGCCGGAGTCGACGGAGGCGCGGTAGGCGCGGAACACGTCGAGGGCCTCGTCGCGGAGCACGCCGTCGACGACCTCGATGCCGCGGGCCTCGAACTGCGCGGCCCAGTCCTCGCGCATCGGGCCCTCGTCGAAGGTGCTGATCTCCTCGAGCTCGGGGCCGGAGCCCGCGACGACCAGGCGGCGCACCCCCGACCACATCGTCGCTCCGTAGCACTGCACGCACGGGCGCCAGTTGACGACCAGGTCGTGCGCGGGGAGGCCCTCGCCGCCGAGGTCCCAGGTGCCGAGCGCGGTCTGCGCGAGACCGAGCGCCGTCACCTCGGCGTGGCCGGACGAGACCCCGCTGCCGAGGACGACGTTCACTCCGACCGAGACGAGACGACCGGAGTCGCGCTCGACGACGATCGCCGCGAACGGGCCGCCGTTCCCCTCGCGGAAGTTGCGGTCGGCGAGCGCGTGCACGAGGGCCATCCGGTCCTCGAGGCTCGGGAGGACCTCGGGGACGTCGCGGAGGGCGTCACCGATCCAGGCGGGCAGGGCGATCTCGTAGCGGGTGGCGATGCGGTCGATGTCCATGGGTCCTCCGGGAGACGGGGCGGGGCGGGGCGGCGGGCGGAGAGGGATGCGCGGCAGGCACGGCACAAATGACGCGCGGGCGGCGGCCGTCGCCCCTCAGCCTCGCAGTGCCGAGCGCCGGAGACGGAATCGGCCCGGCGCGTCGACGCGGAGGTCAGGCGAGGAGGGCCTCGCCGAGCGCCGCGGCCTGCGCCGCCCAGAAGCGCTTCGCCACGCCGGTCCGGCGGAACAGGGCGTCGAAGCCGTGGAAGGCGCCCTCCACGATCTCGAGCCCGCACGGCACTCCGGCCGCGCGCAGGCGCTCGGCGTAGCGGACGTCCTCGTCGTGGAAGAGGTCGAGGCCGCCGACGCCGATCCAGGCCGGCGGCAGGCCCGTGAGGTCGTCGCGGCGGGCGGGGGCGGCGTAGGCCGCGACGCCGGGGCCGCCGGGCTCGCCTGCGAGGTAGGCGGTCCAGCCGAAGCGGTTGCTGCCCGGGGTCCAGACGCGGACTCCGCGCGGAGGAGGACCGGGCCGGGTGACGGTGCGGTCGTCGAGCATCGGGTAGACGAGCAGCTGGAACGCGGGCTGCGCTCCTCCGCGGTCGTGTGCGAGGAGGGTCGCACCCGCGGCGATGCCGCCGCCCGCGCTCGCGCCTCCGACGGCGATGCGCGCCGGGTCGACGCCGCGCTCCTGCGCGTGCTCGACGAGCCAGTCGAACGCGGCCAGCACGTCCTCGACGGCAGCCGGGGCCGGATGCGCGGGCGCGAGGCGGTAGTCGACGGAGACGACCGTGATGCCCAGGGTGCGGGCGAAGTCGATGCAGGGCGCCTCGTCCTGGAGGTGGCTGCCGAGCACCATGCCGCCGCCGTGTACCCAGAGGAGCGCGGGAGCGGTACCGCGGAGGATGCGCGGCCGGTAGCTGCGGGCCCGGACGGGAGCGGCTCCGGCGACGGGGATCTCGACGTCGTCGACCACGATGTCGGGCGGAGCCTCGCCTCCCTCGGCGGCGCGTCGCGTGGCGAGGCGCAGCAGTCGCGGGCCGAGGACGATCGGCGGGAGGAAGCGGCCGAGCGCGAGGTCGGGGTGGAAGAGGGGCGCCGTCGCGGCGGTGCGGGCTGACGCGGTCATGCGCGGGAGGCTACTCCTCGCGACCGTGCCGGCGCCCCTCCGCGGGACTACGGACGCACGAGGGTCTTGATCGCGCGGCGCTCGTCCATGGCGGCGTACGCCTCGGCGATCTCCTCGAGGGGCAGCTCGAGGTCGAAGACCAGACCGGGCTCGATCGCGCCGCTGAGCACGTCGGGCAGCAGCTCGGCCATGTAGCCGCGGACCGGCGCGACTCCGCCGTTGACGCCCACGTTCGAGCCGAACATCTGGCGGACGGGCAGCTCGGGGCCTCCGTTGGGGACGCCGACGTAGCCGACCATGCCGCCGGGGCGGGTGGAGTCGAGGGCCTGCTGCATCGACTCCTTGGTGCCGACGCACTCGAGCACGCAGTCGGCGCCGATCCCGCCGGTCAGCTCGCGGACGCGCGCGACGCCCTCGTCGCCGCGGGTCTCGACGATGTGGGTCGCCCCGAAGCGGCGGGCGAGGTTCTGCCGCGACTCGTGCCGCGACATCGCGATGATCGTGGTCGCGCCGAGGCGCTTGGCCGCCAGGACGGCGCAGAGGCCGACCGCGCCGTCGCCGACGACCGCGACGGTCGAGCCAGCGGTGACGCCGGCCGAGACCGCGGCGTGGTGGCCGGTCCCCATCACGTCGGCGAGGGTGAGCAGGCTGGGGATGAGCGCCGGGTCCGGATCGATGCCCACGCGGAAGAGCGTGCCGTCGGCGAGGGGCACGCGCACCTTCTCGCCCTGGGCGCCGTCCGCGAAGCCCTCCTCGCGGACCTCGGCGCCCCACCAGCCGCCGGTGAGGCACGAGGTGGAGACGCCGTTGGCGCAGTTCGCGCAGGTGCCGTCGCAGACGTAGAACGGGGCGATCACGAAGTCGCCGACCGCGACGTCGTGCACGTCGTCGCCGATCTCCTCGACGACGCCGACGAACTCGTGGCCGATGCGGTGCGCCTCCTTGGTGGGCGTGACGCCGCGGTAGGGCCAGAGGTCCGAGCCGCAGACGCAGGCCGCGGTGACGCGGACGATCGCGTCGCGCCCCGTCGAGAGCTGCGGGTCGGGGACCTCCTCGAGTCGGATGTCGCGCTCGCCGTGGATGAGTGTTGCTCGCATGGGTGCTCCTGGTCGGGAGGGGGATGGGGTCGGCGTCCACGGTACGCCCGCGACCGGCCGCGGGCGCCGGAGAGGCGGGGGCTTGCACGAACGCGCGCCGACGCGGCCCAGGTGGAGAGCCGGGGCGCGGCCGGGGGCGGTCCGGCGCCGGGCGGGAGGCGTCCTGCCGGAACGGAGGGGCCCCGCAGCAGCCCTGCGCCGCGTCACGGCTGCGCCTCCGCCCAGCCGTCGCGCCCGATCACGACGTGCGCGAGGAACCGCAGGCCGCACGCCTCTGCCCCGTCGGCGATCGCCCGCGTCGCCGCACGGTCGGAGGGGAGCACCACGGCCTCGCCCGCGTGGCTGTGCGCCAGGCCGATGCCCGCCGCGCCGCGCGCCAGCACCTCGGCGAGCACGGCGGCGACGGGGATCTCGGCGTGCGCCGGGGCTCCGTCGGCCAGCGTCAGGACGTCGCGGACGGCTCCGGACTCGGCGAGCGCCACCGCCAGCACGGTCTCGACCGGCCGGGCGGCCAGCAGCGGAGCGACGAGCCCGGCCAGGCCGGCGGCGTCGGTCACCCGGGCGGCGCGCGAGGCGCGGTTCATCCTCCGCCGCAGCTCGAAGGAGGCGACCAGGCGGCAGGCGGCGACCTCGCCGACTCCGCGGTGCCGCATCAGATCGCCCACCCCGGCCCGGGCGACGGCGTCGATGCCGCCGAAGCGCGCGAGGAGGCGCTGCGCGACGACGGTCGCGTTGGCGCCGCGGACGCCGGCCCCGATGAGCACGGCGAGGGTCTCGGCGTCGGTGAGCGCTTCCGGTCCGTAGGCGCGGAGGCGCTCCCTCGGCCTCTCCTCGGGAGGGAGGTCGGCCATCCGGGGGCCGGGCGTTTCGAAGGACATGCCGCCGACGCTACGGAGCCCGCCGGACGGGCGCGCCGCGGATCCCGCGACTGTGGACGACTCCCGCCCTCGCGCGCCCTGTGGAGGGAACTTCCGTCGCCACCCGCGCGCTCCTCTCCCCTGCGAGTACGCAGAAGTCGGACTCGCGACAGGGGTCGAGCACCCCGGTCAGTCCGACGCGGGCATCCCCGCCGTCACCGACAGGCTCTCGCCGTCCGGCGCCACGTCCACCAGCACCACGTCCCCGTCGCGCACCGTGCCGCCGAGCAGCGCCGTCGCCAGCTGGTCGTCGATCGCCCGCTGCATCAGCCGGCGCAGCGGCCGCGCGCCGTACTGCGGGTCGTAGCCGCGCTCGGCCAGCCACCCGCGGGCCGCGGGCGTCACCGCCAGGTCGAGCCGTCGCTCCGAGAGCCTCCTCGACAGCCGGTCGACGTACAGCGACACGATCTCGCCGAGCTCGGTGCGGTCGAGCGCGTCGAAGATCACGATGTCGTCGAGCCGGTTCACGAACTCGGGCTTGAAGGCCTGGCGCACCATCTGCTGGACCGCCTCCTCCTTCTGCGGCCGTGACAGCGCCGGGTCCACGAGGAACTGCGACCCCAGGTTGGAGGTGAGGATGAGGATCGTGTTGCGGAAGTCGACCGTCCGCCCCTGGCCGTCGGTGAGCCGGCCGTCGTCGAGCACCTGGAGCAGGACGTCGAACACCTCGGGGTGCGCCTTCTCGATCTCGTCGAGGAGCACCACCGAGTACGGGCGGCGGCGGACCGCCTCCGTGAGCTGGCCGCCCTGCTCGTAGCCGATGTAGCCGGGAGGGGCGCCGACCAGCCGCGAGACGGCGAACTTCTCGCCGTACTCCGACATGTCGATGCGGACCATCGCCTTCTCGTCGTCGAAGAGGTGGTCGGCGAGCGCCTTCGCCAGCTCGGTCTTGCCGACGCCGGTCGGCCCGAGGAAGAGGAAGGAGCCGGTCGGCCGGTCGGGGTCGGAGATGCCCGCGCGGGTGCGGCGCACCGCGTCCGCGACGGCCGACACCGCCTCGTCCTGGCCGATCAGTCGGCGGTGCAGCTCGGTCTCGAGGTGCAGCAGCTTCTCGGTCTCGCCCTGCAGGAGACGCCCGACGGGGATCCCCGTCCAGGCGGCGATCACCGCGGCGATGTCGTCGGCCGTCACCTGCTCGTTGACCATGCGGCCCTCGGCCGGCTCCTCCTCCGCCTCGGCGGCCGCGAGCTCGCGCTCGATCACCGGGATGTCGCCGTAGAGCAGCTTCGACGCGCGCTCGAGCTTCCCCTCGCGCTGCGCGCGCTCGGCGGCGATCCGCAGGGCGTCGAGCCGGTTCTTGAGCTCGCCGACGCGGTTGAGGGAGGCGCGCTCGCGCTCCCAGCGCTCCTGCAGCTCCTCGAGCTGGGCGCCGCGGCGGGCCAGGTCCTCGCGCAGCTTCTCCAGCCGCGCCTTCGAGGCCTCGTCCTTCTCCTTCTTCAGCGCCAGCTCCTCGAGCCTCAGCCGGTCCACGGAACGGCGCAGCTCGTCGATCTCGACGGGAGCGGAGTCGATCTCCATGCGCAGCCGCGACGCGGCCTCGTCGATCAGGTCGATCGCCTTGTCCGGCAGCTGGCGGGAGGTGATGTAGCGGTTCGAGAGCGACGCGGCGGCGACCAGGGCGGAGTCGGCGATCGCCACCTTGTGGTGCGCCTCGTAGCGCTCCTTCAGCCCGCGGAGGATCGCCACGGTGTCCTCGACGGTCGGCTCGCCGACGAGGACCTGCTGGAAGCGGCGCTCGAGAGCGGCGTCCTTCTCGATGTACTGGCGGTACTCGTCGAGCGTCGTCGCGCCGATCATCCGCAGCTCGCCGCGCGCCAGCATGGGCTTGAGCATGTTCGCGGCCGCCACCGACCCCTCGCCGCCGCCCGCGCCCATCAGCGTGTGCAGCTCGTCGATGAAGGTGATGATCCGGCCGTCGGACTCCTCGATCTCCTGGAGCACGGCCTTCAGCCGCTCCTCGAACTCGCCGCGGTACTTCGCTCCGGCGATCAGGGCCGAGAGGTCGAGGCTGACGAGCTGCTTGCCCTTGAGGCTCTCGGCGACGTCGCCCGCGACGATCCGCTGCGCGAGCCCCTCGACGACGGCGGTCTTGCCGACGCCGGGCTCGCCGATGAGGACGGGGTTGTTCTTGGTGCGGCGCGTGAGCACCTGGCTGACGCGCCGGATCTCGGCGTCCCTCCCGATCACCGGGTCGAGCTTGCCGCTCGCGGCGATGGCGGTCAGGTTGACGCCGTACTGCTCGAGTGCGGACTTCTCGTCCTGCTGGGGCATCCGACCGGCCTGCATGATGGTGGTCTCCTCCGTGGCTCGAAAGTTGAGTTCGACGGACTCAACTTTACTCCCGCGACGGCTCCGGCGGTCAGGCCGTCAGAAGATCGCTGTCGCGACCCTGGAGCGCCTCGAGCGCGTTCCGGAGGATCGAGCGCAGCCGGAACTCGTCGATCCCGGTCAGCGCCGAGATCTCGGCCTGCGAGAAGCCGCCGGCCGCTGCCAGCAGCAGGAGCTCGCGGTCCGGGCAGTCGAGGGCGAGCAGGCCGCTGCCGAGCGGACGCCGGGCGAGCTCGTGCGCGGACCCGAGGGTCTCGCAGAGGACCTCGAGCACCCAGAGCACGGGCTCCGGCGAGCGGGCGCCCTCGCGGGCGCGGCGCCACACGGCGGTGAAGACGTCGGTGCAGAGCCGGTCGCGGCCGGCCGGGTCGGCCTGGACCGTGCCGACGCACGCCGAGACGAGGCCGCCGAAGCGGTCGACGAGCTCTCCCAGAGCGGAGGCGTCCCCCGTGGCGGAGCGGGTCAGCAGACGGGCGGCGTCCTGCGTCAGCGGCGGACGCACCCGTCCACCGGTCGCGTCCTCGCCTCCAGCACTCACAGGCCCCAGCGTGTCACCGACTCCGTGACGGCGGGACCGGTTGCGCGGAAGGGGGGTGACAGGTATGGAGCGGATCCGCTGTCCGACATCAGAGGCGCGGCCAGCGCGCGCGGGCGAAGCAGAAGAGCCCGTAGGCGATGAGCCCGACCGCGACGAAGCCGAGGAGGAACACGCCCGCCGGCAGCTCCACGAGCGACTTCAGCGCCTCGTCGAGCCCGCCCGCCTGCTCCGGATCGTGGGTGATGGCGGCGACGATCAGCAGCACGCCGAGAGCGCCGAGGACCACGCCCTTGGCGACGTAGCCGGCGACGCCGAGCACGGTGACGACGGTGCCCGCCGTGCCGCCCGGCTCCGCGACGTTCTCGAGGAACTTCCTGCTCGCTCCGCGGTACACGAAGACGCCGCCGACCGCGAGGACGGCCAGTCCCGCGATCACGAGCAGCACGACTCCGCCCGGCGCCGAGAGCACCTGCGCGCTCGCGCTCTCGGACGACTCGGACGAGCTCGACCCGCCGCCCGTCGCGAACTTCAGCGCCGTCACGCCGAGGGCGCCGTAGACGACGGCCTTGCCCGCCTCCTTGAGCCGGCTGCCCCAGGTCTTCAGGGCGCTCTCGCGCGGGCGGACGAGGAACGCCTCGAGCAGCCCCCACAGCGCCAGGCCGAAGAGGCCGACCGTGCAGATCCAGAGGATCACCAGACCGCCGGGCTGCGCCGCAAGGGCGCCGAGAGCACCGCTCTGGTCGGCCTCGCCTCCGCCGCCGCGGGCCACGCCGAGCGCGATCACTCCGATCAGGAGGTGGACGAGGCCGTTCGCCGCGAAGCCGCCGCGGGCGAGGGTCCGCACCGCCCGGGAGTCCTGGATGTCGTCGGCGGTGCGCTGGGCGTCGGCGGTGCTCGGAGTGTTCACAGGGTGGACGCTACGCGTTTCCACACCCCCGCGCCCGGCGCTCCGCCGTTCGGAGGTGCTCCCGGAGCCGGTTCTCCACACCTTTCCACAGGGTTGTCCACAGCTGTGGAATCGCTGGAGGGACGAGTGGATCACACGTCCACGGCGCGGACGAGTCCGTCCTGCACGCCTCCCAGCCAGTCATAGACGCTGCGGATCGCGGCCGCGCTCCCCTCCTCCGGGACGACGTCGTCGGTGTCGTCGATACCCAGCCGCACGGCCAGAGCGAGCCGCATGTCGGTCAGTGCGCGGAGCCAGGCGATCGCCTGCGGCTCCTCGAGACGGACCGCGACCTCGCCCAGCCCCTCGAAGATCCGGCCGTGACTCGTGCCGTCGCCGGCGTCGAGGGCCGCCGTGACGGCGCGGGCGTCGTCCATCTTGCGGGCGGCGAGGTCCGGAGCGGTGAAGCGGCGGAACTCGTCGGCCGCCTCGGCGTCGTCGCGGTAGGCGTCGGGCAGGAGGCGCGCGAGCGCCGGATCGGAGCGGGCCTCCTCCGAGGACGCCCCGCGATCGAGCAGCTCGAGCATCTCGCCGGCCAGGTGGCGGAGGATCCCGGCCTCCTCGCGGTCGAAGCGGGCGACGGCCGCTCCGGAGGAGTCGCGGCGGAACGCGCGCATCAGCCGAGTCCTCGGATGCCGCGAGCGGGGTGCTCTCCGGTCTCCGCGGCCGCGGGGCGCAGCGGGGCGCTCACGCGTCGGCCTTCTGCAGCGTCGCCCACAGGCCGTAGCCGTGCATCGCCTCCACGTGCCGCTCCATCTCCTCGCGGTTGCCGGTCGCGACGACCGCGCGCCCCTCGGTGTGCACCTGCAGCATCAGCCGCTCCGCCTCGGCCCGGCCGAAGCCGAAGTAGCTGCGGAAGACGTACGAGACGTACGACATCAGGTTGACCGGATCGTCCCAGACCAGCACGATCCACGGGACCTCGGCCGCCGAGCGGGTCGCCAGGCGCTCGTCCGCGCGCTCGATCGTGTCCGCCATCCCTCCAGCGTAGGCCGCAGCGCGGACGGACGCCCGGGCGCGCGGGCCGGAGCGTGCTGCCCGCAGCCCGCGAGTGACCAGGAGTCGTCGCACTCGGCGCGGAGCCGCGAGGACGAGACCGCGAGAAGCCAGGAGTCGTCGCAGTCGAGCGCGAGTGCGACGACTCCTGGACGGTCGGAGCAGAGTCAGCAGCGGCGCCCGCCCTACGCCGACAGGCGCGGCAGGACCTCCCGGGCGAAGAAGTCGAGGTGGTCGAGGTCCTGCAGGTCCATGAACTGCAGGTAGACGCGCTCGCAGCCGGCCTCGCGGAGGGACTCGAGGCGGTCGACCGCCTCGTCGACGCCGCCGGCCACTCCGTGCTCGCGCAGCTCGGCGGGCTCGCGGCCGATCGCCGCGGCACGGCGCGTGAACTCCGCCTCGTCGCCTCCGCCGACCGCGATCAGCGCGACCGAGTGCACGAGCGACGAGGGCTCGCGCCCGATCGCCCGGCACGCCTCGTCGACGCGCTCGAAGGCCCCCGGGATCGCGTCGAACTCGGGGAAGGGCAGGTTGAACTCGCTCGCGAACCGCGCCGCGAGCGCCGGGGTCCGCTTGGGGCCGCCGCCACCGACGATCACCGGCAGCGGCAGGCGGGCGGGCTTGGGCAGGGCCGGGGAGTCGGTCAGCGTGTAGTGCTCGCCGGCGAAGGAGTAGCGCTCGCCGACCGGCGTCGACCACAGGCCGGTCACGATCTCGAGCTGCTCCTCGAGGAGGTCGAAGCGGCGCGGAGGGAAGGGGATGCCGTACGCGGCGTGCTCCTGCTCGAACCAGCCGGTGCCGAGGCCGAGCTCGGCACGGCCGCCGGACATCGCGTCGACCTGGGCGACCTGGATCGCGAGGATCCCCGGCGGCCGGTAGGTGACGGAGGAGACGAGGGCGCCGAGCGCGATCCGCTCGGTCTCGCGGGCGAGGCCGGCGAGTGTCGTCCACGCGTCGGACGGGCCCACGCCGGGGTCGCCGTCCCCCATCCGGAGGTAGTGGTCGGAGCGGAAGAAGCCGTCGTAGCCGAGGCTCTCGGCGGCCTGCGCGACGGCGAGGAGGTCCTCGTAGCTCGCGCCCTGCTGGGGTTCGGTGAACACTCTGAACTGCACGGGTCCAGCCTCCCGCACCGGGGCCGGATCATGCCAGCCCGGCTCCCCCGGCCGGGGCCGCCGACGGGCCCCCGTGTACCGTGGACGGTTGCCGCCGACGAGAGGACCCCATGTCCGAGCACCCGTCCTCCCCGGACACCGCCCCCGCCACCGCGGGCACGACCGCCCCTCCGCACCGCCTCGCGCGGTGGGTCTTCTGGCCCGCCGCCGTCCTCACGCTGTCGATCGCGGCCTTCGCGATCCTCGCGCCCGACGCCGCGACCTCCGTGTTCTCGACACTGCAGACCACGGTCGTCAACACGTTCAGCTGGTACTACGTGCTGATCGCCGCGGTCTTCGTGGCCTTCGCGATCTGGATGGGCGTCAGCCGCTTCGGCGACATCAAGCTCGGCGCCGACGACGACGAGCCCGAGTTCTCGATGCTCGCCTGGATCTCGCTCCTCTTCGCCGCCGGCATGGGCATCGGCCTCGTCTTCTACGGCGTCGCGGAGCCGCTCACCCACTTCGCCACTCCGCGCCCGGGCGTCACCGGCACCGAGACGCAGCTCGCGCAGAGCGCGATCTCGCAGACCTACCTGCACTGGGGCGTCCACGCCTGGTCCATCTACGTGGTGGTCGGCCTCGCCCTCGCGTACGCGATCCACCGCCGCAAGCGGCCGGTGTCGATCCGCTGGGCGCTGGAGCCGCTGCTGGGCCGCCGGGTCCGCGGCGGCTGGGGCAACGCGATCGACGTGGTCGCCCTGGTCGGCACCATGTTCGGAGTCGCGACCTCGCTCGGCCTGGGCGTCACCCAGATCTCGGCGGGCCTGGAGGCGAGCGGCATCGTGGAGTCGTCGCTCACCGTGCAGATCGTGGTCATCGCCGTGGTCACGGGCCTGACCGTCTTCTCGCTGATCTCGGGCGTGGGCAAGGGCATGAAGTGGCTCTCGACCGGCAACCTGCTGCTCGCCGCCGCGCTCCTCGTCTTCGTGCTCGTCGCCGGCCCGACCCAGTTCCTCCTCCGCGAGTTCGTGCAGTCGCTCGGCAACTACCTGCAGAACTTCATCGGCCTGACCTTCACGGTCAGCGCCTACGCCGGCCGCGAGGGCGAGCAGTGGCAGGCCTCGTGGACCACGTTCTACTGGGGCTGGTGGATGTCGTGGGCGCCGTTCGTCGGCATCTTCATCGCCCGCGTCTCGAAGGGCCGGACGGTCCGCGAGTTCGTCGGCGGCGTGCTGCTCGTGCCGACGATCATGACCTTCCTCTGGTTCAGCGTCCTCGGCGGCACGGCCATCTACCGGGAGCTCTACGGCGACGGCGGCCTCGTCGGCGCCGACGGCTCGGTCGACACCAACCTGGCGCTCTTCTCGATGCTGCAGGGACTGCCCGCGGGCTCGGTGCTGACGATCGGCGCGATCCTCCTGATCGGCGTCTTCTTCGTCACCTCCGCCGACTCCGGAGCGCTGGTGATGTCGATGATCGCGACCGGCGGCGAGCCGGAGCCGCGCAACCGCATCCGCGTGTTCTTCGCCGTCGCGACCGCGCTGCTCGCCCTGTCGCTCCTGGTCGCCGGCGGCCTCGACGCCCTGCAGACCGCGGCGATCCTCTCGGCCCTGCCGTTCAGCGTCGTGATGATCCTGATGTGCGTCGCGACGGTGATCGCCTTCCGCCGCGAGATCCGCGCCTACGACAAGGCCCGCCGCAAGGCGTTCGTCGGCGACATCGGCACGTTCTACGGCCTCGAGGTCGAGGATCCGGCGGAGCGCGAGCCCGCCCACCCGATCAAGCGCCTCGCGAACCGCCTGAAGCCGGGGTCGAAGGAGTAGCCGGCTCGGAGGAGCAGCCAGGTCGGAGGAGGCCGGGCGCCGCTGGGGCGCCCGGCCGGCCGATCAGCTGGGCGACGGGATGAAGGGGTGCTCCGGCGGGTCCTGGTCGTCGCCGAGGCGGGCGTCGGCGCCCTGGTCGAGCGCCTCGTCGATCGACTCGGGGTCGTCGATCTCGGCCGGGTCCTCCGGCGGGACCGGCAGGGAGTCGCCGTCGGGGCGGGTGGTGTCGGTGACGTCCTCGGGGGCGTCGAAGCCGAAGCTGCTCATGGTTCCCTCTCCGCGGTGCGCCCGGGAGGCGGCGCCGCTGCGGGCAGCCTAGGTCGCGCCCCCGGAGGCGGTCACGGACTTGACGGGGCACCCGAGGGGCCCCGCGGGATCGGCCTGCTCCGGAGGAGCCTCCATCCCGGCGGCCGTCAGTGCACGTACTCGAGCAGGTCGGCTCCGAGGGTGCGCATGCCCTCCAGCACCGCGAGGCGGTAGTGCAGGGTCGTGTCGTCGAACTGCGTGGCGACCGCGTAGGCGACTCCGGCACGTGGGCCGCGGAGGACGCCCGCCTCGGCGCGGACGCCGACGTCGGTGCCGGTCGCGTTGACGAGCAGGACCCCGTGGTCGGGGTGGCGGTGCGCGAGCGGGTCGAGCCCGAACGAGGCGGCGACCATCGAGAGGTCGGTGCCGAGCGAGAGCCAGCCGATCACCCGCGAGCTCACGGCGGCGTCGACGATCTCGCCGTTCGCGAGGGTGGCGAGCAGCCAGGTCAGCTCGCGGGCGGAGCCGATCGAGAGCTGCGGCGCGTCGTCGGGACCGCGCTCGTCGCGAACGACGTCGAGCAGGGCGGTGCGGGAGAGGCCGAGCGCCTCCGCCCGCTCGCGCACGGCATCGAGGCCGACGCGGCGCAGCAGGACGTTGGTCGCGAGGTTGTCGCTCGAGGCCCCGACGAGGGCGGCGAGGTCGGCGATCGGCATCGACGGCACCTGGAGGTGCTGCCAGAGCCCGGAGCCCGAGACCGCGTCCGCCGCGGTCCGGTCGACCAGGCGCAGGTTCTCCTGCGGCTCGTTCGCCAGCCGGGCGGCGACCTCGATCAGCAGCACGACGGTGCCGAGGGAGGCGGTGGGCATCGAGACGGAGTCGTCGACCGCGAACAGGGTGCGGCCGGTCGCCAGGTCGACGGCGCGCGCCGAGACGACGACCCCGTCGATCGCGAGACGGCCGAGGGCGTCGAAGCCGCGCTGGAAGTTCTCGCGGTCGCCGCCGCCCTTGTGGCGCCCCCGGCGGTTGCGTCGGCTCTCACGGCGGGTCTCGCTGGTGGGGATCACCACGGGTACGGCCCCTCTACGGGTCGGGAGTGCGGTCGTGCGGAGGGGGGACCTGGGTCCTCACGCGCCGGCAGGACGCGCGATCGGCGGACGACCCCGCTGCATCGGTCGGCTCTCGATGCCCGGGGCTCCTCGTCCGTGGTGCGGAGGTGGTCGGCGGCGACTACCAGATGGTGACGCGCTCGCTCGGGGAGAGCCAGAGGGCGTCGCCTTCGGAGACGTCAAAAGTAGCGTAGAACTCGTCGATGTTCCGGACGATCTGGTTGCAGCGGAACTCGGCCGGAGCGTGCGGATCGATGGCGAGGAGGCGGATCGTCTCCTCGTCGCGCGACTTCTGCTGCCAGGCCTGCGCCCAGGAGAGGAAGAAGCGCTCGGCGCCGGTCAGGCCGTCCACGACGGGCGGCTCCTCGCCGTCCAGCGAGAGCAGGTAAGCCTTCCAGGCGATGCCGAGTCCGCCGAGGTCGCCGATGTTCTCGCCGATGGTCAGGGCGCCGTTCACGTGGTGCCCGGGCGTGGTCGCGGGAGCGAGCGCGTCGTACTGCGCGATGAGCGCCTTCGTCCGCTCCTCGAACGCGGCCCGGTCCTCCTCGGTCCACCAGTCGGTGAGGCGGCCGTCGCCGTCGAAGCGCGAGCCCTGGTCGTCGAAGCCGTGGCCGATCTCGTGACCGATGACGGCGCCGATCGCTCCGTAGTTCGCGGCGGGGTCGCGGGCCTCGTCGAAGAAGGGGAACTGCAGGATCGCGGCCGGGAAGACGATCTCGTTGAAGCCCGGGTTGTAGTACGCGTTGATCGTCTGCGGGGTCATGAACCACTCGTCGCGGTCGAGCGGGCGGCCGATCTTGCCGAGCTCGCGGGCGAACTCGAACTCGGCCACGCGGCGGGCGTTGCCGAGCAGGTCGGCCGGGTCGATCGAGAGGGCGGAGTAGTCGCGCCAGCGCACCGGGTAGCCGATCTTGGGCGTGAACTTCGCGAGCTTCTCGAGCGCGCGCTCGCGGGTGGCGGGGCTCATCCACTCCAGGTCGACGATGGAGCGGCGGTACGCCTCGATGAGGTTCGCGACCAGCACGTCCATCGCGGCCTTCGCCGTCTCGGGGAAGTGGCGAGCGACGTAGGTGCGGCCGACCGCCTCGCCGAGCGACCCCTCGACGAGCGAGACGGCGCGCTTCCAGCGCTCCCGCTTCTGCGGGGTGCCGGTGAGGGTGCGGCCGTAGAAGTCGAAGTTGGCGTCGACGAAGCCGCTGGACAGGTAGGCCGCGGCTCCGCGGATCACCTGCCAGGACAGCCAGTCGCGCCAGGCCGGGAGCCGGTCCTCGGTGAGCAGGCCCGCGAGACCCTGGAGGAAGCTCGGCTGGCGGACGACCACCTCGGCGAGCGCCCCCTCCGGAGCGCCCATCGCAGTGAGCCACACGCCGAGGTCGACGCCCGCGGCGAGCTCCTCGACCTCGGACCAGGAGCGGAGGTTGTAGGTCGCCTGGCTGTCGCGGCTGCGGACCTTGTCCCAGTGGGCGGCAGCCAGATCGGTCTCGAGGGCGACGATGCGCTCGGCGCGGGCCTCGGCGGCGTCGATGCCGGCCAGCGCCAGCATCCGCGCGACGAACGGCGTGTAGGCCTCGCGGACGGAGGCGAACTCCTCCTCGCGGTAGTAGCTCTCGTCCGGCAGGCCGAGGCCGCCCTGGTTGACGAAGACGAGGTAGCGCTCGGGGCTGCCCGGGTCGTTGTCGACGAAGAGGCCGAAGAGCCCGGGGACGCCGGTGCGCTCGAAGGCGCCGACCGCGCGGAGCAGGCCGGGGATCGAGTCGACCCGCTGCACGGCGGCGAGGTCGTCGGCGATCGGGGCGGCGCCGAGCTCCTCGGCCCGCTCCTCGTCCATGAAGGAGGCGTAGAGGTCGCCGAACAGGCGCTCCTCGGTGCCGTGCTGCGCGGTCTGCGCCTCGACGATGATGTCGCGCACGGCCTTCTCCGCCTCCTCCTGGAGGACGTGGAAGGAGCCGTAGCGCGCCTTGTCGGCGGGGATCTCGGTGCGGTCGATCCAGAGCCCGTTGACGTGCCGGTAGAGGTCGTCCTGCGGGCGCGTCGCGGGGTCGAGTTCGGAGCGGTCGATACCGGAGCGAGGCGTCGTCGAGGTCATGGCGGACAGCCTACGTCGGGGCGCCGACACGGTGGCGCGAGGTGCGGCGGGTCGAGCGCGGAGCCGCGGAGGGCGGGCGCGGAGCCGCGGGAGGGCCGGGCGCGCCACCGTCCGGCTCGCGGGGGCGGACTGCTCCTGCGAGCCGGACGGTGGCCGACGGGGACGCCGGAGCGTCAGCGCCCGAGCTGCTCCTCGACGTACGCGCGGATCGGCGTGGTCGGCCGCCCGATCAGGCGGGCGAGCGAGCCGTCGGTCCCGCCGAGGAGGCCGTCGGCGATGTTCGCGTCGAGGCCGACGACGAAGCCGACTCCGCCCTCGGGGACGCCGGCGCCGGTGAGGACGCGGGCGTGCTCGTCGGAGGAGACGTGACTGATCGCGGCGTCGCGTCCGGCGACCTCGGCGACGATCGCGGCCAGCTCGTCGAAGCTCCAGGCGGTGTCGCCGGAGAGCTCGTGCACGGTGCCGACCAGGGACGGGTCGGTCAGGGCGACCGCTGCGGCCTCGGCGTAGTCGGTGCGCGCGGCGCTGGCGACGCGGCCCTCGCCGGCGCTCGAGAGGGTGCTGCCGGTGGAGGCGAGCTCGGCGACGGTCTGCTCGTAGTTCTCGTTGTACCAGCCGTTGCGGAGGATGACAGCGGGGACGCCGCTGGCGGCGATCGCCTCCTCCGTGGCCTTGTGCTCGGGGGCGAGGATGAGCGCGCTCGTGGTCGCCTTCGGGGCGCTCGTGTAGACCAGGCGCGCGCCGGCGCGGACGGCGGCGTCGATCGCGGCGGTGTGCTGTGCGACGCGCCTGCCGACCTCGGAGCCCGAGACGAGGAGGACGGCCTCGGCGCCGGAGAAGGCGGCGTCGAGCGAGGCGGGGTCGTCGAAGTCCGCGACGGCGGTGCGGACGCCGAGGTCGGCGGCGAGCGCCTCGAGCTTCGCGGCGTCGCGGCCGGTGGCGACGATGTCGGAGGCGGCGGTGCCGCGGGCGAGCAGGTGCTCGACGGCGAGACGGCCGAGGTGGCCGGTGGCTCCGGTGACGACGAGGGTCATGAGGGGTCCTTCCTGACGGGTGGGGCGGGCGGGGTCCGCCGCCAGGAGGGTGCAACCGGCGCATCCTCCTCCTGCTTCCCGGAATGCAGTACCCACTATTTCGTTAGTACTGTCATCACCCCTGTCCCGAGGAGCACCCATGACGATCGCCGACTCCCCCCTGCTCGCCGGGGACGTCTACTCCGCCGACTGCCCGAGCCGCGAGGTCTTCGGCCACGTCACAAGCAAGTGGGGCGTCCTGGTGCTCGCGGCGCTCGCTCCGGGCACGCTGCGCTGGGGCGCTCTGCGGCGCCGGATCGGCGGGATCAGCGAGAAGATGCTCGCTCAGACGTTGCGGATCCTGGAGGAGGACGGCTTCGTGCACCGCGAGGCGCGGCCGGTCGTCCCGCCGCACGTCGAGTACCGGCTGACGCCGCTGGGAGCGGAGCTGGCGGATCGGCTGCTGCCGGTCGTCGAGTGGATCGCGGGGAACGTCGGGGCGGTCCTGGAGGCGCGCTCGGAGGGCCGCAGGGAGGGAAGGTGAGCCTCACCTTCTTGTGAGAACGTTCACGTCCCGTTCAGGGAGGAGCCTCCACCCGGCGGCATCGGCGCCCCCTCCCCCTGCTTGCCTCGATCGCGTCTCCTGCTCGTGATCGAAGGACCTCCATGTCAGACACCGCCCGCCGCCCGCTCCTCCTCCCGATGGCCGGCCACGTGCGCGGCAAGCGCAGCCCCGTCACCTGCGCGCTGAAGTGCGCCAACGCCTGCTCCACCGCGACCTGCAACACGTCGCACAACAGCTACTTCCGCGACATCGTCTCGTCGCAGCTCTCCCGCCGCAGCGCCCTCGGCCTCGGCCTGGCCGGCGCGGTCACCGTCGCCGTCGCCTCCGCCGGAGGAGCGCCCACCGCCGAGGCGGCCGTGGCGACCGCGGCCGACGGCTCGCCGCTCGCCTTCACTCCCATCGCTCCGGTGCCGTACACGGTCGACCGGTTCACCGTCCCCGAGGGCTTCGCCTGGCAGCCGATCATCCGCTGGGGCGACCCGCTCTTCGCCGACAGCCCCGCCTTCGACATCGCCGACCAGACGGAGGCCGCCCAGGCCGCGCAGTTCGGCTACAACAACGACTACACCGACATCGTCGAGATCCCGGGCTCGAAGCGCCTCCGCGCCCTGCTCGTCGTGAACCACGAGTACACGAACGAGAGCATCATGTTCCCGGCCGCGCAGCTCGAGGCGGAGCCGGAGCGCGTGCGCGCCGTCGGCCGCGCCGCCCACGGCCTCAGCGTCGTCGAGCTGGTCCGCACCGCGGTCGACCGCCCGTGGGCCTACGTCCGCGGGGGCGAGCGCAACCGCCGCTACCTGATCGACACCCCCTACGAGGTGACCGGCGCCGCCGCCGGCACCGACCTGCTGAAGACGGTCGCCGACCCCGAGGGCCGCACCGTGCTCGGCACGCTCGGCAACTGCTCCGGGGGCACGACGCCGTGGGGCACGATCCTCTCGGGCGAGGAGAACTTCAACGGCTACTTCCGCGCCGTCGGCACGAGCGACGCCGAGAAGCGCTACGGCCTCGCCGACTCCGAGACCTCGCGCCTCTGGGAGCTCGACGACCCCCGCTTCGACGCCCGCACCCCGGGCTACGAGAACGAGCCGAACCGCTTCGGCTGGATCGTGGAGTTCGACCCCTTCGACCCCGACTCCACGCCGAAGAAGCACACGGCGCTCGGCCGGCTCAAGCACGAGGGCGCGAACGTCATCATCGCCCCGGACGGCCGCGTGGTCGCGTACCAGGGGGACGACGAGCGCTTCGACTACCTCTACAAGTTCGTCTCGACGAAGCGCTACATCGAGGGCGACCGCGCCCACAACAAGACCCTGCTGGAGGAGGGCGACCTCTACGTCGCCCGCTTCACCGGCGACTCCCCCGTGGCCGAGATCACCGGCACCGGGGCGATCCCCTCGGACGGCGGCTTCGACGGCATCGGCGAGTGGCTGCCCCTGGTGCTGAACGGCGCCTCGACGATCGCCGGGATGAGCGTCGCCGAGGTCCTCGTGCACACGCGCCAGGCGGCGGACGCCGCGGGCGCGACCAAGATGGACCGCTGCGAGGACGTGCAGCCCAGCCTGGTCAGCGGCCGGATCTACGTGGCCTGCACCAACAACTCCGCCCGCGGCACCGAGGGCGCCAAGGAGGGTGCGACCGAGGTCAACCCGCGCACCGAGAACCGCGACGGCCACATCGTCGAGATCATCGAGGACGGCGGCGACCAGACCGGCCGCACCTTCACCTGGAACCTGCTGATGCTCTGCGGCGACCAGGCGCAGGGCGACGTCGTCTACTTCTCCGGCTTCCCGGCGGACCAGGTCTCGCCGATCTCGTGCCCGGACAACCTGGCCTTCGACTCGGTCGGGAACCTCTGGATCTCGACCGATGGCGCCCCGAGCGGCATCGGCTACAACGACGGGCTCTTCAAGGTCGCGCTCGAGGGCGCGACGCGCGGCAGGGTGGAGCAGTTCCTCTCGGTGCCCCGCGACGCCGAGACCTGCGGACCGATCGTCCACGACCTCGACCAGCACGTGTTCGTGGCGGTGCAGCACCCGGGCGAGGAGGGCACCTTCGAGGCGCCGACCTCGTTCTTCCCGGACTACGGATCGACGGCGGCGGGAGCGGTGGCGGCACCGCGTCCGACCATCGTGCAGATCCTGCCGGCGTCGCAGGTGGTGGCGCCGACTCCGACGCCGACCGCCAGGCCGACCACGGCACCGACGACCCCGCCGACCACCGCGCCCACGGCGACTCCCACCACGGCACCGACCGCCGGGCCGACTGCGGCGCCCACCGTTGCTCCGTCCCCGGTGCCCACGACCGCGCCGACCGGCACTCCCACCCCGCTGCCCGTCGGCGGCTCGGGCGGCGGGCTGGCCTCGACCGGAGTCGAGAGCGTCGGCCTGATCGCGGGCGCCACCGCGCTCCTGGCCGCTGGCGCCACCGCGCTCGGCCTCGGAGCGCGCCGCCGCGCGGCCGCCGAGGGCGAGGACGACCCGCAGGCGTGAGGCCGGACAGGGCCCGGGACCGATTACAGGATCGGGGCCCGGGCCCTGTCACGCTCGGGGACCCGCCGCTCAGGCCCCCGGGACCGGCGGGCCGGTGCGCCAGCGGAGGATCGCCGCGGCGTCGGCGTCGTGCGGCAGCGTCACCACGTCGGCCCCTTCCGGAGCGGTGCGGGAGTCGGTGACGAGCACGCGCGCGTCCGTGAGCACGGCGGCGCGGGCCAGCGCGAGGGCGGCGTCGACGGAGTCGATCACCTCGGCGCCCAGCGCCTCCTCCGGGGCCGACGCGACCCACGGCTCCGCGGCGAGCGCCAGCAGAGCGCGCTCGCGCAGCCGGCCGGGGTCGAGCACCAGCGTCTCGACCTGCGCCGAGGCCAGCGCCGTGACGATCGCGCCGAGCGAGTACTCGACGGTGCGGCGCGGCTCCCCTGTGCGCAGGGCGTCGAGCACGTCCTCCTTCTCGCGCAGCAGGATGCGGTCGAGCTGCTCGTCGACGAACCGCTCCAGCGCCCCCTCCTCGCTGCCGGCGGCTCGCGTGTTCACGGGCTCGACGGCCAGGATCGCGGCGCTGCTCGGCGAGAGCTGCTGCGCGAGCAGCTGCCGGGCGTGGATGTCCCCCGCGACGACCAGCAGGCGCGGCCGGTGCACGCGCACGAGCTCGTCCACCGCGGCGGCGAGCTCGGCCTGCGTGCGCCGCCATATCTCCTCCGCGTGGTGGTGGAACCGGTCGTGCCGCCAGCCGCCGGCCTGCGCCTTGTGGAGGGTGTCGGTGCGGCCCTGCACGGCCTGCTCGGCCTCGGGTCGCTGCGCGCCCAGGCGGTGCAGGCGGATCTCGCCGCCGTCCCGCGAGGTCTCGACGACGAGGACGCGCAGGTCGGGCCGGTGCTGCAGCAGCGGCACGATGTCGGGGAGCGGGCTGTAGGAGACGCCCTCGGGCGCGACCGGCCGACCCGGCAGCACTTCGTTCAGCACGACCCTCCCGTCCACGGCGACCGCGAAGAGGCAGCAGGCGCCCTGGGGGCGCCCGGCCCCCTCGAGCAGAGCGGCGAGGGCCCGGATGTCGGCCTGGGGCGCACCCTGGCGGGCGAGCTCGTCTCCGAGGGACGTGGCGCGCTCGAGCGAGATGTCCGGCGGATCCCCGGAGTCGATCGCGAGGTCGACGTAGAGCTGCGACACGGGCCGGGAGTCGCGGAGGAGCTCGGCCAGGGTCGGGAGAGCGGGGGTGGTGGTCACCATCGGGTCGTCCTTTCCTGTCGTGTCCCGACAGTGTCGGACGGCAGGAGCGGGAGGAGGGACGGGGTTGACTGCTCGCGCGCGCCTCAGAGCAGGCGGCGGGCGGAGGCCCAGGCGGTGAGCTCGTAGCGGGAGGAGAGCTGCAGCTTGCGGAGGACGGCGGAGACGTGGGACTCGACCGTCTTGACCGAGATGAAGAGCTCGGCGGCCGCCTCCTTGTAGGCGTAGCCGCGGGCGATCAGGCGCATCACCTCGCGCTCGCGCGCCGAGAGCCGGTCGAGCTCGTCCCCCGACTCCGCCTGCTCGCCCGCCAGCGCCCCGAAGGCGTCGAGCACGAAGCCGGCCAGGCGCGGCGAGAACACGGCGTCCCCGCCCGCCACCGCGAGCACGGCCCGGCTCACCTCGGCTCCGGAGCTGGCCTTGGTGATGTAGCCGCGGGCGCCGGCGCGGATCACGCCGACCACGTCCTCCGCGGCGTCCGAGACGCTCAGCGCCAGGAAGCGCGACGACGACCCGGCGCTGCGCCGCAGCACCTCGGCCCCGCCTCCGCCCGCACCGCCCGGCAGGTGCACGTCGAGCAGCACCACCTCGGGCGCGAGCGAGGCGACCAGGCCGACGGCGGAGTCGACGTCGGCCGCCTCCCCGACGACCTCGAGCTCGGGGGCGAGGTCGGCCCGCAGGCCGGAACGGAAGATGGAGTGGTCGTCGACCAGCAGCACGCGGGTCACCGCTCGACCTCCGCGGGGAGCCGCAGATGCACCTCGGTGCCGGTGCCGCCGACCCCGGGACGCACGGTCGCGCTGCCGCCCGCGCGCGCCATCCGGCCGATGATCGACTCGCGGATGCCGAGGCGGTCGCCGGGCACCTCGTCGAGGACGACGCCGGGGCCGCGGTCGCGCACGAACACGTCGACGCCCTGCACGGAGGACTCGAGGTACACCGAGACGTCGCCGCCCGCGTGCCGGGCCGCGTTGAGCACGGCCTCGCGGGTCGCGGCGAGGAGCGCGGCGGCGCCGGGGACGGACGCTCCGACGGCCACCACCTCGAGGTGCACGGGGTAGTCGAGCTCGACGGCGGCGGCGATCGCCCGGACCTCGGCGGCCAGGTCGTTGGCGACCGGGACGTCGCGCTCGAACAGCCAGTCGCGCAGCTCCCGCTCCTGGGCGCGGGCGATGCGGGCGACCTCGCTCGAGGCTCCGGCGCGGTTCTGGATGAGCGCGAGGGTCTGCAGCACGGAGTCGTGCAGGTGCGCGGCGATCTCTGCCCGCTGCTCCTCGCGCACGCGGGCGGCCCGCTCGCCCATCAGCTCGGACCAGAGGGTCACCACCCGGGGCGCGGCCAGCACGCCGGCGGCGATCAGCAGCACGCCCACGGCGAGCACCGCGTTGAGGGCGCTCGGGCGGCCGGTGAGCACGGCCGCTCCGGCGAGCACCAGCAGCGCGCAGGAGGCGAGGCGCACCGCGGAGCCGTACCGGGCGGGGCGGACGGCGTCGCCGCGGTCGAGCCCGAGGCTCCAGCCGACGGCTCCTCCCGCGAGCAGGCCGACGGCGACGAGCGCGCGCGTGATGTCGGCGTCGTCGCCGCTGTCGACGGTGATCAGCACGGCGAGCGCCGCGACGGCGGCGGCGAGGGTCAGCAGGCCGGCCACGGGAGCGGAGCGGCGGACGGCCGGATCCGCGTCGCGCGAGTCGAGCGGCGCGAGGGGCACCAGGGCCCAGAGCCAGAGGTAGAGGAGCGCGCCGCCCCCGCCGAGCGCGGTCGTGAGGGCGGCCAGGAGGCGGGTCCTCCGCACGCTCCAGCCGAGGTGGTCGGCGACCGCGGTGCACACTCCGCCGAGCAGCATCGTCCGCGGCCGCTGCAGCGGGGGGCGGACGGCGGTGCCGGGGACTGTGCTCACCCCTGCATCCAAACAGGTCGGCCGCACGATCGGGGGTGCTCTCGGGGTCGGATCAGGGGTTCCCCCGATGGTCCGGGCCGCGGAGCGCACGGGAGACTCGCAGCATGACAGGACAGAGCACGACCCCGCCGGGCTGCTCGGAGCCGGACGGCACGGAGGCGGCGAGCACAGCGACGACGCCCATCGGGACGGATCCCGGAGCGGCCGGACCCGACAGCGCCGGCCCGGACAGCACCGGCCCCGAGAGCCCCGGCCCGGGAGCCCCCGGCCCCGCCGATCCGCCCCCCGCGCCCGAGAACCGCTTCGTGCTCTGGCTGCGCGGCCTCGACCTGCCCCGCCGTCCCGGCTGGATCGGCGGCGTCTGCGCGGGGATCGCCGACCGGCTCGGCATCGACCCGCTGATCGTGCGCGGGATCGTGCTCGTCGTCGCGGTGCTGGGCGGGCCCGCGCTCCTCCTCTACGCCGCGGCCTGGCTGCTGCTGCCCGACCAGGACGGCGCCCTGCCGGTGGAGCGGCTGCTCCGCGGCTCGCTCGACCGGGTGCACGCCGGGATCGGCGTCCTCGTGCTCGCCTCGATGCTGCCGGTGGCGCAGGGCTTCTGGTCGCTCGGCGGCGCGTACACCGGGGCGATGCCCTGGGCGCCCGCGACCGGGCGGACGCTGTGGTCGCTCGTGGTGCTCGGGCTGATCGTGGCCTTCGTGGTCTGGATCGTGCGGCGGAGCCGGCGATCGGACGACGCGGCCGCTCACCCGGCCCAGGGCTCCCCGTCCGCACACCCCTCCGCGACGCTCCCCTACCCCGCGCCCTCCGCTCCGGCCTACCCCGCACCCGACCCCGGCCTGCAGGACGAGCGCCCCTCGTCCCCCGAGGCCGTCGCCGAGTGGCGCGAGCGCCAGGAGGCCTGGCGGGCCGAGCGGGAGGCGTTCCGCGCCCAGCAGAGCGCGTCGGCCCGCGAGACGGCCCGCGCCCGGGCGGAGGAGGCGCGAGTCGCCGCCGCCGCCGTCACCGCCGCGCGCCTGGAGCGCCAGCGCCTCCGACGCGCCGCGAACCCCCGGCTGCGGGCGAGCCTCACGTTGCTCGCCCTGGGCGCCGCCGCACTGACCGGCGCACTGGTCTCGCTCACCGCCTCCGGGCCGACGGCCCTCGTCGTCGGAGCCGCCTCGGCCGCGCTCGTGCTCGCCGTGGTGATCGTGCTCGCCGGCCTGTTCCGGAGGCGCGCGATCGCGCTGGTCGCCCTCGCGACGGTCGCGCTGGTCACGGCCGCCTGCGCCGCCGTGCTGCCGACCGACCGCGAGCTGCTCCCCGTGCTGGGCACCTACGGCTTCTCGAGCGCCGCTCCCGGCCGCTACGCGACGCTCGCGGCGAGCGACCTGCGCGTCACGGTCGCACCCGGCTACGAGACCTCCGGCGAGCCGCTGGACCTCTGGATCGGCTACGGGCACGTGTCCGTCGCCACGATGGCGGGAACGGCGGTCCGCCTCGAGGCGACCACGGAGGACACCGAGCTCCTCGTTCTGGACGCCGACGGAGGCGCGATCGACGCGCCCCGCGAGGTCCGCACCGCCGACGGCCGTCAGCTGTGGACGCAGACCTTCGGCGATCCCGAGGCCGAGCCGTTCGTGGTCCGCATCGCCCAGGAGGGCGGGTCGATCCGCGTCCAGGACTCCACACCGGGCGCCTGATCAGACGCGGGTGAGCATCCCGGCGAGGGAGTCGAGCGCGCCGGGGACGAGGGAGAAGTACGCCCACGTGCCGCGCTTCTCGCGGGCCAGGA